>NZ_QHJN01000093.1:0-32914 GCF_003947565.1 Actinomadura sp. WAC 06369
GCGCCCGCCCCCTCCGCCGTCCCGACCGCCCGGCTGTACAAGACCGTCCTCGACCGGTACCGCGAGTACCAGAAGGTCTACAAGCAGGCGTACGAGAAGAACGACCCGTCCCGCCTCGCGTCCGTCGCCCTGGACCCGCTCCTCACGCAGGTCACCGACGACATCGAGGCGACCCGGGCCGAAGGCGAGATCTGGCGGTTCACGAACACCCACAACCCCCGCGTCTACGCCAAGTCGACCGACAGCACCAAGGTGTACGTCATCGACTGCATCCGGACCCTTGCCGGCTACCGCTACTCGGCCACCACCGGCGAACGCCTCGGCGGCGGCCCCGGCGACGCGTACCTCTACCGCTCGACCGTCCAGTGGGACTCCGGAACCTGGAAGGTCGCCGCGTCCGTCCGGGACCGCGCATGCTGATCCCCCGCGCCGTCCCGCCCCGCTCCGCCACCACCACCGCCACGTCCGACGAAGGACACGCGATGCCTCCACACCGACCGTCCCGCCGCCCGCTCCGCCGGCGCCGCACCGCCACGACCGTCCTCACCGCCACAGCCCTCACCACCCCGGCTCTAGCAGCTCTGCCCGCTTACGCTGCGCCATGTCAGATCTCTCAAAATTTGACCTGTGGTCCGACCCATACGGAGGGCGGCTCAACGAGCGGCGGCGGCAGCTCTGGCAGTGGAGGCAGCAGCGCAGGATCGCTGGCCCCTCCTGACCCGGAGGGGTTGACGGACGATCAAGCCACCGACTTCATTCCGGTTGATGCCGGAGGCCCCGCACCTGCGCCCGCAGTTCCGAGTACGTGGGAACTAGTACAAAGCGCGCTGGACTCGGCCCAGTTCCCGGTGCCACAAGTCCACACAGCACCGAACGGCAAAACTTACGTGCGAGTGCAGACGTCGTTGTGGGTCGACGGTTTCACACAAGTACGAACTGACCCGGTGTCCGCAGGCGACCAGACCGTGGTGGCCACGGCAGTCCCCTCCTCGGTCACGTGGTCGCTGGGCGAGAAGGAACTTGTCTGCGACGACGGGGGCAGCAAGAACACCAATAGCTGCACCTACACTTACCAACGGTCGTCGGCGGGCCAATCCGGCGGGTCCTACAAGATCACAGCGACCATCTCATGGGACGTCAGATGGACCTGCACGGGATCCGACTGCGACGCAGCGGGCGGTGACCTCGGTCAGGAGACCAGGACTTCCGTTCCAACTCCCCTCGTCGTCGGCGAGATCCAGACGAACACAGGAAGTTGATGCCACACCGTCGGAGCCTGCCGGGATACATCGAGGTCGCCGAACTCGGAAAGGGAGCGCAAGGCCAAGTCGTCCTCGCCCGGCATGAGACCGGCGGCGTCCCCGTCGCCATCAAATACCTTGCTCCTCGGCTGCTCACGGATGCCACAGCCCGTGACACGTTCCGCAGCGAGGCCGAGGTTCTCAGACGGGTAACGAACCCGCATGTGGCACGACTCCTTTACTACGTGGAGTAGACCGATGGCGCCGCGATCATCATGGAGGCGGTCCCTGGCCGTTCCCTGCGTCAACTCCTCGACGAGCGAGATGAACCATTAGCGCCCGAGACCGCGCTGGCCGTCCTGAAAGGATCGTTGCTCGGGCTGGCTGCCGCTCACAGCGCTGGCGTCGTGCATCGCGACTACAAGCCCGCGAACGTTCTTGTGCAGGACGACGGTCGGAGCAAGTTGATCGACTTCGGCATCGCGGTCCTCTCCGGCCAGGGAGGTACGAGCGGCACGCCTGCGTACATGGCGCCGGAGCAGTGGCACGGTGAGCCTGCAACATCCGCGACCGACCTCTATGCAGCCACGTGCGTGTTCGTCGAATGCATCACAGGCGAGAGAGTTTTCCGGGCCACTACCATCGACGAGTTGCGAATCAAGCACATCGAGGGTCAGTTTTTGCTGGAACGGGTCCTGAGGCGCTTCATCCCTTGGTCGAGAGAGGGATGGCCACGAATCCATCGGAACGGATCGGGAACGCGGTCGAGTTCGTCGAAGAACTCGAAGACGTCGCCGTCCGGACGTATGGCTCCGACTGGGAACGACGAGGGCTCATCACGCTGGGTGCCCTGGCCACACTCGTCGGTACGGCCGTCCCATTGACCATATTCGCGCACGAACACCTGCTGGCGTCGCATATTCTGCGACTGGGCAACGCCAGTGCTTTGGCCCAGATGCAAACCGCCCCAACCTCAATGATTACGGCTGGAACATCGGCACAGATGACGACGATCCCAAGATGGGGGCGCGCCAGCCATGCTGATGCTCTACAAGACTCCCCCAATCAAAACAGAATCCCTCCCAAAGGGCATCGGGATCGTCGTTGATACGAGCAGCGAAATCAGCAATGAATCACAGCCCTACCTAGAGGATGAGTGCTCCTATCAAAGCCGATGGACTGAAGTACGGACGTTCTCGCTCCCCGGTCCACGCTCCCTGCGACCGGGCCGATACCTGGTGTCTCCGGTTGGTCCAGTGCAGATCGTGAACACCATCGCGGACGGCCGAGAAATTTCGCCGGAATCGGCTGGGGCAATCACGGAGGGGCGGTTGCCGGTGTTGGAGGTGTTGGAGGACGGCTGAGGCGGCGAGGCGCCCGGGGCATCGGGAGGCCGCTGCTATGATCGCCGCCATCGCGCGGGGCCGCGGCACGTCGCTCAGGATCATCGCCGGACGGATCGGCGATCCGCTCTTCTCCCCCGTCTCCCCCGCGCCGCGGCTCGTCGCCGACAATCGCATAGGAGACCGGCCGCCCGGTGGTCCGGTGCGCGGCGCCCGCCGGGTCCGCGGTGGTCTCCGTCCGTCGCACGTCCAGAGTTAGGTTCTCGTGTTGCTCTCCCCTAGGTTCGGCCGTCGTCCTGAGGCAGGCTCGGTGTGGGCGGCCGTGCGGGGGAACCGGCTGTTCTCGGTGGTGCTGCTCGCCGGGGTGCTGCTCCGGGTGACGACGATGCTCGGGTTTCCGCCGGCGCTCTGGTTCAACGACAGTTACGACTTCCTGCGGATCGCGAACGATCCGTTCCCGCACCAGTTGCGGCCGTCCGGGTACGGGTTGTTCCTGTGGTCGCTGAAGCCGTTCCACAGCCTGGCGCTCGTGACGTTCCTGCAGCATGCGGCGGTCGTGGGGATCGCGGTGCTGGGGTACCGGATGCTGGTCCGGGACTTCGGGGTGCGGCGGCACTGGGCGGCGCTGGCGGTGGCGCCGGTCCTGCTGGACGCCTTCCAGATCGAGCTCGAGCATCTGCTGCTGTCGGACACGCTGTTCACGGTCCTAGTGTTCGGGGCGATGCTGGGGCTGGCGTCGGTGACCCGGACGGTCGGGGTGCCACTGTTCGTGATTGTGGTGGTGTTCCTGCTGCTGCGGCGGACGCGGTGGACGGCGGTCGCGGCGCTCGGCGCGGCGTTCGTCCTGCCGCTCGGAAGCTACGCGGCGTGGTACGGGTCGGAGCACGGCCGGGTCGGGATGAGCGGCGTGGACGGGATCTTCCTGTGGGGGCGGACGGCGGCGTTCGCCGACTGCGACGCGCACCGGCCGCCACCGGACCTGGCGCGGCTGTGCCCGTACGGGGCGCCGGACGACCGGCCGGCGTCGTCGCACCAGATCTGGGAGGCGAACTCGCCGACCGGGTGGACGGACGGGGAGCCGTTCCCGGCGGAGACGAACGCGCTGGCGCAGCGGTTCGCGGTGTGGGCGATCATGAACCAGCCGTTCGACTACGCGCGGGTGGTGGCGTACGACTTCTTCGTGCGGACGTTCGCGTGGGAGCGGGACCGGTACCCGACGGTGGGGACGGAGGCGCGGTACCACTTCCCGACGGAGCCGCGGGCGCACCAGGACCTGCCGGTGATCGGCGGCGGGTACCGGACGGAGGTCGTGCGGGAGTACGCGCACGGGTCCGGGGAGACGCGGATCGTGGGCCCGTACGCGGACGTCATGCGCTGGTACCAGGAGCACGTGCGGGTGCCGGGGACGGTGCTGGGCGCGGTGCTGCTGGCGGGCGCGGCGGGGCTGCTGCGGCGGCGGGCGCGCCCGCGGACGTTCCTGTTCTGGGCGTCGGCGGTGACGCTGCTGGCGGTGCCGCCGATCACGGTCGACTTCGACTACCGGTACATGCTGCCCGCGATGCCGTTCGCGTGCTTCGCGGCGGCGGTGGCGTGGGGACGCGGGCGTCCGGCGGGGCCGTCGCGGCGGGACGGGGAGCCGGACGAGCCGGGGACGGCGCGCGCCCGGGACACCGAACCGGCCCGCACCTGAGTACTTGTACGGATATCGCGGACGGTTCCGACCTGCGAGCGTGACGGTGTGCGCCGATTCCTGCTCTTCTCCCTGCCGCCGCTGCTCGCCGTGACGTCCTGCGGGTTCGCGGGCGGGTCGGCCGAGGGCCGGGCGGCCGACGACGCCCGCGCGACGGCCCGGGGGGTCGCGGCGGAGCTGTACGACGCCGCGGACCGGCCCGCGCAGGACATCGGGCATCTCGCGGACGACATCGACGGCGTCGAGGTGCTGCGGGTGCGGCCGGACGGGCGGACCGGCGCGACGATCGTGGTCCGGGTGCCCGGGACGGGGCGGGAGGCGTGGCCGCACGATCAGCAGACCGTCACCGTCCGGCGCTGCTTCGAGTTGCGGCTCACCGAGCGGACCGAGTGGCGGGAGGAACCGGCGGGCGTCGACTGCCCGGCGGGCGCGCCGCTGACGTTCGCGCCATGGCCGGAGGACCCCGAGATCCCGTCCGTGGAGGAGATCGGGAAGGCGCTGCCGCGCGTGCCGGCGGGCGGCACGGTGGACGAGGCGGAGGTGCGGGAGGCCGTCGCGTCCCTCGGCCTCGACCCGCGGATCGAGGTGCGGGTGGGGACGGTCCCGACGGTGGACGGCGTCGTCGGCGTCGTCCTGACCGTCAAGCCGTACTTCGGTGACGCGCTCGACTGCACGGTCGCCCGCGTCGCGCCCGGCGGGACGAACGTGTGGGTGCCGCCGCGCATCCAGCGGATGCCGGGCGAGGCGGGCTGCGACCTGGGCAACGCCGTCTCCCCGCTCCCCCCGCCCCACTGACCCCGGACATCCGCGCGCGGGTCAGCCGCGGCCGTCCGCCCGAACCAGGTCCCTGGGTGGTCGTCGGTACCGTGCGCGCACCGGACGACACCCCCGCACCACACGACCTCCCCACCGCCCCCGAACGCCCGGACGACGGCGAGCCCGGCCCGGCGGCACCGGCCAAGCCCGAGGGGAGCGAGTCCGGCGCTCCGAGCACGGATGACATACCGGGCCGAGGAGACGCGAACGAAAGCCCGTCCGCGTCATTCCCCTCTCTGAGTCCCGAGCAGCTCGCGGACCTGCGACGCACCGAGCAGCGCGCACGGCGCATCGCGGCGGAACACGGTGTGGACGTCGAATTCACCGGTTACCCGATCGACCCCCGCAACGCCGAGGGGCTGGCCGAGGCCCTGGAGGGCACGGCCAGGGACTACCCTTCGGTCTTCCGTGACATGGAGGTCGTGCGGGTAAAGAGCCTCGACGATCTGCGGGCCACCGACCCGAGCGCATCGTCGAACCTCATGGGCCATTCGATGAACGACCGCAAGGGTCCTGCACCGCAGGGACTTTATTTCAATGGGGAAAATTTCGTCGACAAGAAAGCCACGGATGCAGTAGCCCAAGAAAGAACAGAGAAAGGATGGGCCGTTTCCGGCAGCCTTACCGCCAAGGGAACTTTCTACCATGAGTCGGTCACCAGATCGGCAAGAATATTATTGACGATCCGGCGCCGACCAGGGAGTTGGCCGGCAAGTTGAAGAAGGTCGACGTCTCGGTCGACAGCGACTCACTGCACGCAGGTGTCATGTTCGGCGAGAAGGCACTTAAAGAAGGGCTTGGTCGATACGGCGCAAGAAACCCCAGCGAAATGCTTGCCGAGGGGTTCGCCGATCGGAGAATTCATCGACGAACACTTCAAGGAGGCGCAGTGACGACGATTATCCCGCCTGCGAGCATCTGCGACTCGTGCCTCAGGCTCAAGTCGATGCCGAATCCCGAGTCCACTCCGGACGCACGTCACCACCTGTTCGATACCGGCGACACCTTCTACTGCGCCGCTTTCCCGGACGGAATCCCCTACGACATCTACTTCGGCGAGTACGATCATCGGCTCCCCTATCCTGAAGACCAGGGCATCCGGTACGAGTTTCGGCCTGGAAAAGAACGTCTACTCGCGGGTTATGAGAGAGAAGTCCCCCAGGAGAAGCGCAATCGGGATGTCGGCGCGAGCTCCGAGAGCTGGCTGCGGGAGATGGCGGACCTCAAGCGCCGCCGGCTCGGTGTCCTGCACGCGGTGATGGACGCGGCGCGGGTGGTGATCCCCGCGCGCGAGGACGGGTCGCCCGCGGACTACGACCTGGACGACTTCCGCTGGCTTGCCCTGACGACCGGGGACGCCTGGACCGATTGGGACGAGCCCGAGGGTTTCGCGTCCTGGCGCCCGACGACGCTCGAAGAACTCACCCGTCCCGACCTTTCCGGTGTCTTCCTCTACGTCGGTCGAGGCGAACCGCTTCTCCCGACCGACGACATCGCCGCGATCGACCTTCCTCTCTACCGGGCGGTCCGTGCCGGACGCCCCGCGGCCGAGGTCCTGACCCGGCTCCGTAACGCGACCGTGTATGTCGCCCCCGAGGACGGCGGCGGCGTCTTCACTTCACCGCTGGCGCTGCAGGCGGCGACCGGGCATGCGACCTGGCGGAGTGTGGGCGGGGTCGAAGTTTCGGCAGCCGCGGGTGCTGAGTTCGTCTTGGATCCGGGTCATCCGCACGAGATGGCGCTTCGGGTCTAAGTGCTTTCGGGGATGGGCGGGGGGAGTTCACTGAGCTGCCTGAGGTCCTTTCGGGGGCTTGTTAGATTGAAGGAAACGAGAGGATCCCCCCTTGAACCAACTGGTGCGCTGGGAGACGTCCAACGGGAGCGTCGTCGTCGAGATGGACGATGACGAGCCGGGTTTCGAGTCGGTGTCGCGGAGCGACGGGATCCTGCGGGACGCGGGCGCCAAGTTCGAGGACGCCCTGCACAGCGTGCGGGACGCGGCCGAGTCGGCGCTCGCGACGCTGCGGAACGGGGATCTGAGGCCGGACGTCCTGGAGTTGGAGTTCGGCGTCAAGTTGAACGCGGAGGCGGGCGCCGTCATCGCGAAGACGTCCGTCGAGGGGCAGCTCAAGGTCCGGATGACGTGGGGACGGACGGACGACGCGGTGCCCCCGGGAGACGACGACGAGGGGGCGTAGCCGCCGTGGCGGACGTGGAGTGGCGCGCCTGGGTCGGGGACGCGGCCGGCGAGAAGCTCGGCGCGGCGTTCCTGGTCACCCGGACGCGGCTGCTGACCTGCGCGCACACGGTGCACGGGCGGGACGAGGCGCGGGTCGGGTTCCCCGGGTTCGCGGAGGGGCTGCCGGTGAAGGTCGTCCGGTGCGGCGACTGGGCGCGCGCCGGGGATCCGGGTGATGTCGCGCTCCTCGAGCTGGCCGAGCCGGTCCCGCTGGAGCCGGCGGCGTTCGCCGACCCGGTGCGGCTGCGCACGGACGGGACGTCCGGGCGCCGGTTCGGCGTGTGCGGGTTCCCGCGGCGCCGCGACGCGGGCGAGCGGCACGCGACCGTGACGACGGATCCGGGCTGGTCGATGCAGCGGGAGTGGTGGGAGATCCGCACCGGTGCGGGCGACGTCCTCGAGGAGGGGTACAGCGGCTCGGCGGTCTGCGACACGGCGTCGGGCGAGGTCATCGGCATGGTGACGAACGCCGAGCGGAGGAGCGGCGCCGACCGGGGGTGGATGCTGCCGATCACTCGGATCCGTCGCTACTGGGAGGAACTGGACGATCTGCTGCCGCTGCCGTGGCTGACCGCGCCCGCCCGCCGGGAGCTGCGGGACGTGCTCGCGGGGGTGCCGTGCGGAGAGGCGCTGCGGGCCGATGTGGCCGGGGTGGCGGGGCGCCCGCCGGTGGAGGCGTTCCGGTCGGCGTGGGACGCGGTCCGGTTCGTCGCGGAGGGCTGGCCGGAGGACCGGCTGGCCAGGTTCCTCGGGCTGCTCGGCGGGCGGCTGGCCGAGCCCCGGCGGCGCGCGCTCGGCGCCTGGACGTCCCGGCACCTTCCGGCGTCCCCGCCCCCGGACGGGACGGCGCCCGCGTCGGTCATCGTGCGGCTGGAGCGGCAGGCGTTCGACTTCGACCTGACCGTGCAGACCTGGGCGGACGGGGCCGTCGGGGCGTCCCGCCATGTCGCGGGGGTCCCGGAGAAGGGCGTGCGGCGCGCGGTCGAGGCGGCCGTGGCGGAGGTGGCGCCCGCGCTGTTCGGCCGCGAATGGATGATCGAGTTCGCGGTGCCGGAGGGCTGGCTGGGCAAGCCGTTCGAGGAGTGGCACCTCGACTCCGGCAAGAACATCAGGATGCGCCGGTATCCGGTGGTGGTGCGGGACGTGGAGCGGCTGCGGCCCGACTCGTTCCGCCGCGACCAGGCGCACCACCGGTGGCGGGTGCTGGCCGAGCGGGGGCGGGCCGAGCCGGAGCCGGTCGCGTGCGACACGCCGCGCAGGGGCAGCCACTTCGAGGACCGGCTCGAGGCGAACCCGCACTACTGCGTGCTCGTCTACGGGACGCGGCCGGTGAAGCCGTGGCTGACCGCCGCGCTGAACAACGGCATCCCGGTGATGCTGTGGCCGCGGACGGCCTGCGACGACGCGTCGCACGACGGCTGCCGGGGGCACCGGCTCTCCGGCGACCTCGCGTCGGCCGTCCGCGGGCGGCCTCCCGGCGACCTGCCGCGCGTCGCGCTGGAACTGCGCCGGAAGGCGCTCGTCGCGCCGAAGGACGAGCCGCACTGCGGCCGCGACCTGACGATGCTGTGGGACGACCCGTCCCGGCTCCCCGACCCGCCGCTCGCGATGGAGGCGTAGTGCCCGACTGGCTGCTGTACACCGGGAGCCGCGAACCGCACGACGGCATCGACCGGCTGCCCGATCCGCCGCCGTGGCGCGCGTTCGGCGGCGGCCCCGTCGTCCCGGTTCCGGACGGCGGCTCCGGCAACGCGCACCAGGCGACGACGTACCGTCCGTCGGACGACGCGGTGCAGCAGGTGAACGCGGCGCTGTACCTGCGCCGCCCGCTGCTGGTGACGGGCCCGCCCGGCACCGGCAAGTCGACGCTGGCGTACGCGGTGGCGCACGAGCTCGGTCTCGGGCCCGTCCTGCACTGGCCCATCACGTCGCGGACGACGCTGCGCGACGGGCTGTACCAGTACGACCCGCTGACCCGGCTGTACGCGGCGAGCCGCGTCCCGTCGGACGACGACATCGGCCGCTTCATCCGGCTCGGCCCGCTCGGCACCGCCCTGCTGCCGTACGGGCGTCCGCGGGTGCTGCTGGTCGACGAGATCGACAAGAGCGACATCGACCTGCCGAACGACCTCCTCACGATCTTCGAGAAGGGCGAGTACGAGATCCCCGAGCTGGCCCGGCGCGCCGCCCCGGACGCCGAGGTGATGACGGCCGACGGCTCGACCGTCGCGATCGGCCGCGGGGCCGTCCGGTGCCGCGCGTTCCCGTTCGTGGTGCTGACCAGCAACGGCGAGCGGGAGTTCCCGCCCGCGTTCCTGCGCCGCTGCGTCACCGTCGAGCTGCGGCAGCCCGCGGGCGAGGCCGAGCTCGCGGCGATCGTCCGCGAGCATCTGGGGCCGCTCGCCGACCGCAGCGACGACCTGGTGCGGCGGTTCCTCGAACGGTCGTCGGCCGGGACCCTCGCGACGGACCAGCTCCTCAACGCCGTCTACCTGTGCCGGCACGCCGACGGGGAGGACCGGCGGGCGCTCGCCGACCGCATCATGCCGTACCTGACGGCGCCGATGGACGATGAGTGACATCGAGCGGCTGCGCGCCGTCCTCGCCGCGACGGGCCCGCCGCCGGACGCGCGGGAGCTGAGCGAGCTGCTGTGGCTCGCCTGCCGGATCGGCGGGGACGATCCGGCGGCGGAGCCCGCCGCGCCCGCCGCGCCGGAGCGGGCGCCCGTCGGTCCGGTCGAGGCGGCCGCGTGCCCGCCGCGCGTCCGTCCGGACGTCCGGGAGGGCACCGCCGGGCCGCCGCGGCCCGCCCCGGACGTCCCGCTCCACCCGCTGCCCGCCGCTCCCCCGCCCGCCCGGACGGACGCGGGCGCCGAAGAGGTCCTCGTCCCGACGGCGCCCATGCTGGCGGACCCGCGCGGCCTGCAGCGGGCGCTGCGCCCGCTGAAGCGGCGCGTCCCGTCCCCGCGCCGCCGCGAACTCGACGAGGACGCGACCGCCGCGCGCATCGCCGACTCCGGGCTGTGGGCGCCCGTCCTCGTGCCCGCCCCCGAGCGGTGGCTGACGCTCGACCTCGTCGTCGACACCGGGCCGACGATGCGGCTGTGGCGCCCCCTCGCCCGCGAACTCGCCGAGACCCTCGTGCGGCAGGGCGCGTTCCGGAACGTGCACGTCTCGTACCTGCGCGGCGGCCGGGTGTCGGGCGGGCCGGGCGCCCCGCCGCGGGCGCCGGGCACGCTCCTGCACCCGTCCGGACGCCACGCGGTGCTCGTCCTCAGCGACTGCTCGGGCCCGCACTGGTGGGACGGGCGCGCGGCGCGCGCCGTCCGGCGCTGGGCGCGGACCGGGCCGACCGCGATCCTGCAGCCGCTCCCGGAGCGCATGTGGCGGCGGACGGCCGCGCCGACGACGCCCGGCACCGCGCACCCGCCGCGTCCGGGCGCGCCGAACACCGACCTCCGGTTCGTCCCGTACGACGGGGACGCGGCCGGCGTGCCCGTGCCGGTGCTGGAGGTCGCGCCGCGCTGGTTCGCGGCGTGGGCCGACCTGGTGGCGGGGGCGGGGCCGCGGCCGGTCGCCGCCGCGCTGCCGCAGCCGTCCCGCCCGTCCGGTCCGGCGCCCGTCGAGCGGGAGCGCGACCTGCCGGTGGACGAACGCGTCCGCCGGTTCCTCGCGACGGCGTCCCCGACCGCCGCGGAGCTCGCCGCGCACGTCGCGGTGTCGGTGCCGTCCCTGCCGGTCATGCGGCTGATCCAGCACCGGGTGCTGGGCGGCGCCGGGCCGGGGCAGCTCGCCGAGGTGCTGCTGAGCGGGCTGCTGCGGCCCGTCGACGACCTGCACTACGCGTTCGTCCCGGGGGCGCGGGAGGCGCTTCTCGACACCCTGCCGCGTCCCGAGGCGCAGCACACGCGGCACGTCCTGGAGGCGGTGTCGGCGGAGATCGAGCGCCGCGCGGGGACGGGCGCCGAGGTGTTCCGCGCGCTCGTCCCGTCGTCCGGGGGCCGGGTGCGGCTCGTCGCCGACACCGGGCACTTCGCGGTCGTGTCGCCGCGGACCCGCGCGAGCCTTCCACCCGCCCCGTCCGTCCCGCCCGTCCCGCCCGCACCGTCCGTCGGGCGGGCGCCGCTGGACTACTTCGAGCTGCTGGATGCGCCGCCGGACGAGCTGATCGGCGGGGAGCGGGCCGGACGCTGGGACCCCGTCCCCTTCGGTGCGCAAGACCCGGGCCCGCCCGTCGGCGTGGACCCGCTGGCCGATGGCGGCGGGCACCACCTCGCGATTATGGGCCCGCGAGCGCTCCGCGACCGCTGGCTCCGCACGCTCGTCTTCAGCCTCGCCCTCCACCACCCCCCGAGCAGAGTCGAGTTCGCGTTCGTCGCCCCCTTCGGCGGCGCGTCCTTCACGGGTCTCGGCACACTGCCGCACGTGGCGGCGCGTGTCCATGCCGCGTCCCCCGATTCCGCGATCCTCGACGGGCTCGAACCGGCTCTCGATGCCGAACTGCGCCGCCGGGAGGGCTCCCTCCGCGAAGCCGGAACGCGCACCTGGCTCGACTACTGGGCCGATATCGAGCCGGGCTCGCCGCGCCCCCCGCTGCCCGCCCTCGTCGTCGTCCTCAACGACACCGAGCCCCTGTTCGGGCACCGGCCCGCACTGCGCGACTTCCTCGCGGTTCGGAGCGACCGCGCCCTCGCCGCCGGCATCCGCTTCGTCTTCTGCACGGAGTCCCTTCCCGCCCTGGGAAGACCTGCTGGCATGGCCCTGCTCGCCCCGGCCACGGGCGAAAGCGACGACGGGTTCGCGTCCCTCTACAGACCGCACGCGGGCCGCTCGGTCCGGATCCGCCCGGGAGTCGTCTCGCCGGACGCGATGGCGCCGCTCGTAGAAGCGATGGCGCCCGTCTACCCGCCTGCCCGCCTGCTGCCCTGGCCGTCCGTCGCCGACCCCGGCGACGGGGCGCCGGGCACGTCCGCGCCACCGGACGAGGAGCAGGCAGGCTCGGCGGAACGGCTCCGCGCCACCATCGCCGCGCGGCTCCGAAAGATCGCCCGAACACTCGACCATCTGTCGCAGACCGAGTCGGAAGCCCGCCGCCAGCTTGACCGAACGGCGAACCTGTTCACCCGGCCGCTGCCGTCCCCGCCTCCGGAGCGGTCGTCCGCGCTCGCGCTCCGCCTGGTGCACCTCGAACGCGGCATCCGGGCGGCCGGCGACTGGACGGACCGAGCCCGAGACGTCGACACCCTCGAAACGGAGGCCGCTGCGGCGGTGCGGGCCGCGGAGGAGACGATCGGTGCCGTCCAGGCGTCGAGGGCGCGGCTCGACGCCCTGCGCAGCTGGCTGGTCGCCGTCCGAACCGCGGCCGCCCAGCGGAACCTGGCCGAGGAAACACTGACGACCGTGCTGGACTCGAAGGCGTACGACCTGCTGCACACTGCCCCGTACGACCTAGAGCAGGCGGCCGCAGTGGTGACGGCCTATGAGCAGGCCATTTCCTTGGCCCCTCGGGTGACATTCACCGATTCGGGTCCCCGTTCTCCCGATACGCGTACGGCTGAAGGACCTGCGGTCGAATCCGATCCCCTTTCGGCCGGCCTCCACTCGGGCGAGGTGAGCGGGCCGGTCGTCGGCTTCGACGAGGACGGCGACGCCGTCTCGCCCTACCCGCTCGGCCTCGGACAGGAGGCGCGACACGGACTGATCGTGGGCGACTCCAGGTCCCGGCGGCGAATGCTCCGCACGCTCGCGCTGGAGATCGCGGCGACGAGCGCGCCCGAGAACGTCTCGTTCGTCTTCGGCGGTCTGGGCGAGCATCCGCTGGGCGAGCCGCTCGACCTCCCGCACGTCCTGTACGAGGGTGCGGAGCTGCTCAGACGCCCGGACGAGCTGCAAGGGTTCCTGGAACTGCTGTCCGATGATTTGCTGACCAGGGACGGCAACGGCCGCACGTCCGTGTTCGTCTTCATCGACACGCCGGTGTCGCTGCCGCCCGGCCGTCCCGAGGTCGGCGACGCCCTCCTCAAGCTCGCCCGGCTGGGCCGGAGCCACGGAGTGGCGCTGGTACTCGCTTCCGGGACGGTCGAGAGCGGCGGCGTTTGGGACCGGCTCATACCGCTGCTGGAGTGGCGCATCGCGACCAGTCCCCTTCCACCCGCCGTCCTGTTCCAGGTCCTCGGCCGCGGCGGTGTGAGGTTCGACACCGGCTGGAACGCGTACTTGCGGCCCGCCGACGGGCCGGTATGCCAGTTCACCATGGCCCCGGAGCCCTCCCCGGAGGAGTTGGAGGCGTTTCTGTACCGGATGCGCCTCCAACCGCCCTCGCTGGAGGAGACCTCGCCGGAGGAGACCTCGCCCCCCGTCAGACCGGCGCCGTCCCCCCCGCCTCCGCCGGGCCAGTACACGATCCTGGCGTGCGACGTCCAGGCGTTCGCCGGGCGCACCACGGTGCGGCGGCAGGACGCGTGGGCGATGACGCGGGACGTCCTGCAGCAGGGGCTGGACGCGAGCCTGGAGGCGACCGGGGTGCGGCTCGACGACTGCTACTGGGAGGACCGCGGCGACGGAGTCCTGGTGCTGCTGCCCCCGGGCGGCGGCACGGACGCGCTGCTGTCGTCGGTATTGGACACGCTGGCCGCCGCGCTGTGGCACCACAACGAGGCCGCGGCGGACGGCGCCCGCGTCCGGTTGCGGGTCGCGGTGCACGCCGGGGAAGTCCGCCACGACGGGCTCGGGGTCGTGGGCTTCGCCCTGAACCACGCGTTCCGGCTGCTGGACGCGCGGGCGACCCGGGACAGACTCGACGGGCCCGGAACCCTGCTGGCCGTGATCGTGTCGCAGCGCGTCTACGAGGACGTCGTGCGGCACGGCCCGGAGTCGGTCGCGCCGAACGAGTACCTGCGGGTCGACGTCCCGATGCGCGAGACCGACGAGAGGGCGTGGATCCGGACCCTCGGGTGGGAGGACGTTCTCGGCATTCGCGCCGGACGGGCGCGGCCGCCTACGCTCATCGGCGCCGCCCTCGCGGCGCCCCCGCCCGGCGTGGGGCTCCCGGCGGTGGCGCTGCCCGCGCGGGTGGGGGTCGGCGAGCTGCCCGCGCCCGCGGACGGGCGCGTGCCGATCGGGGTGCGGAACGCGGACCTCGACCCCGTCCTCCTGGACTTCGACGCGGATCCGCATCTGCTGCTCGTGGGGACGCCCAGCGCGGGGCGCAGCAACCTGATGCGGCTGATCGCGGACGGGCTCGGGGCACCGGGCACCGGCCGGGAGCGGGCCGTGTTCGTCGTCGACCCGCGCGGTCTGCTGGAGGAGCTGGCGACCGGGTCCGGGCTGGGCGCGCCCGTCGGCCCCGGGGTCCGGTACTCGGATTCGGCCGACGATCTCGCCGACATCCTGGCCGAGGCCGCCGCGGCCGGGGCCGCGGGTAAGGAGACCTTCCTGCTGGCCATGGACCCGGACGGCGCGGGGCACGCCGCGGCCCTCCGCTCCGCGCTCGATGAGGCGCCGGCCGGGCCGCACCTCGTGCTCGGGCTGGCGGACCGCCGGTCCGGCGGGGCGATGCGGCCCGTCGTCTCCCGGCTGTACGCCCTGGACGCGCCCGCGATCCTGCTGGGGCACTGCAGTGGGGCGGTCGCGGAGCTGTACGGCGCCGTGTCGCCTTTCGACGGCGCGCCTCCCGGCCGCGGGGTGCTGGTGCGCCGCCGCGAGCGGACCAGGATCCAGGTGGCGGACGTGGCGCCGCGGCGGTAGCGGAACCGTTTTGGATCGTCCTGTCCATAACGTGCTACGCTCCCCCGCATGCCACGACCGCGGATGTTCGACGAGGGCCGGGCCGTCGAGGCGGCCATGCGGGCGTTCTGGACGAGCGGGTACGACGGGACGTCGACCCAGGAGCTGTGCGAGGCGACGGGGCTCGGGCGCAGCAGCATCTACAACACGTTCGCGAGCAAGCACGAGCTGTTCGAGAAGGCGCTCGCCCGGTACATGGAGCTCAAGACGGGCGGGCTGGTCGAGGTGCTGGAGGACACCGGACGGCCGGTGCGGGAGCGGCTGCGCACGGTGCTGGAGGGCGCCGCCGAGACCGACGGCGCGGAACCGGCCGGCTGCCTGGTCGTGAACTCGATGGTCGAGCTCGCGCCCAGGGACGCGGGGATCGCGGCGGCGATCGCCCGGGACAAGCGGCGGCGGCTGGACGCGCTGGAGGCGGCGATCGCGACGGGCATGGCCGCGGGCGAGATCGACGCCGGCAAGGACGCGGCGGTGCTCGCGGAGTTCGTCGCGGCGACGGTCGGGGGGATCCGCGTGGCGGCGCGGGGCGGGACCGACCGGGCGACCCTGCGGGCCGTCGCGGCGACGGCGCTGGACGCGATCTGAGGACGGGCGGCCGGAGCGGCCGCCTTTTTCACGGCACAGTTTTGGACTGATCTATTCAGAATGGAGGGCGGTCATGCGACCGGCCGTGTACGTGCTGGGCGGGGCGATCTTCGCGCAGGGGACGTCGGAGTTGATGCTCGCGGGGCTGCTGCCCGCGATGGCGGACGACCTGGGGGTGTCGGTCCCGGACGCGGGGCTGCTGATCTCGGCGTTCGCGGTCGGGATGCTGGTGGGGGCGCCGGTGCTGGCCGTCCTGACGATGCGGTGGCCGCACCGGCGGGCGCTGCTGGCGTTCCTCGCCCTGTTCGCGCTCGCGCACGTGGTGGGGGCGCTGACGCCCGGGTACTGGGTGCTGCTCGGGACGCGGGTGGTGGGCGCGTTCGTCTACGCGGGGTTCTGGGCGGTGGCGGCGGCGACGGCCCTGGAGCTGGTGCCGGAGAGCGCGCGGGGCCGGGCGATGAGCGTCGTCGCGGGCGGGCTGACGGTCGCGACGATCGTGGGGCTCCCGGCCGGGACGGTCGTGGGGCAGCAGCTCGGGTGGCGCGCGGCGTTCTGGGCGGTCGCGCTGATGTCGGTGGTCGCGATGGCGGGGATCGCCGCGACGGTCCCGGGCGGGCGCGCGGCGGGCGCGGCGCCGCGGGTGCGCGACCAGGTGCGCGCCCTGGGCGTCCCGCGGCTGTGGCTCGCGTTCGCGACGACGTCGCTGGCGACGGGCGGGCTGCTGGTGACGTTCGGCTACCTGGGCGCGATGCTGGCGGACGCGACCGGGATCGCGGAGGCGTGGGTGCCCGGCGTCCTCGCGCTGTACGGGGCTGGCGCGATGATCGGGATCACGGTCGGGGGCAGGACGGCGGACGCGCGGACGGTGCCGACGCTGTACGCGGGGTTCGCCGGGCTGGTCGCGGTGTCGGCGGCGCTGGCGCTGGTGCTGGAGTCGCCGGTCCCCACCGTCGCGCTGGTGTTCCTGCTGGGCTTCTTCGGGTTCGCGACGAACCCGGCGCTGAACACGCGGGCGTTCGGGATGGTGGACGGTGCGGCGACGCTCGTCGCGGCCGGGAACGTCGTCGCGTTCAACGTCGGGATCATGGTGGGCCCGTGGCTGGGCGGGCTCGCGATCGGCGACGGCGGCGGGTACGCGTCCGCGGCATGGATCGGCGCCGGGCTGGGAGTCCTGGCGCTGGGGGCGGTCGCGCTGGGGCAGGCGCGCCGGGGCGCCGGCGTCGCCGAGCCGGAGCGGGCGCCCGTCCGCGTCTGATCAGTGGCACGGTGAACCACGAGAAGCCGTTCGTCCGGGCGAGGGCAACTTCCGGTGCTGCCGGCATGACCCGGGCACCGGTCCGGACGCGGGCGGGCCCGGGGCGCCGCGCAGGGGGTCGCGGCGCCCCGGGCCCGCCGGGGAAGGGAACGCGTCAGCGGAGGCGGCACGTCCCGGAGTCGGACCGGCCGGGGTCGCTCTCGGACGTGCCGGTGAGCTCGAGCTCGGCCCTGCTCTCGGCGCCGGGGCCGGGCTTGGCCCACACCTCGACCCACGTGCTCTGCCGGTCGCGGGCGGTGGCGAGCTCGTTCGGCAGGCGCACCTGCCAGCCGCCGCCCTCGACCTCGGCCGCCAGGCGGAACACGTCGGAGCCGTGGACGCCGGTGCCGGCCTTGCCCTGGTTGCGGACCTCCATCGTGCACTTCAGCCAGCCGCCGGCCTCGCGGCTCGGCTTCGCGGAGTCGACCTTGACGCCGCGCCGCCGCGGGGCCTCGCCGTCGAGGGAGCGGATCCCGACCGTGTACGACAGGACGCCGTTCGCGTCGCGTTCGAGGTCGAGGACGTAGAAGTGCAGGCGGTTCGCCTCGTCGACGTACTCGAACTCGCTGCCGGAGTCGGTGCCCGCGTGGAAGAGGGCGTCCGAGAGCTGCCGGTAGTCGCCGATCGACATCATCTTCTTCGTCCCGTCCGGGAGGACGAAGTCGACCTTGTCGATGTCCTGCGGGTTCGCGTCCTTCACCCAGATGAACGGGGAGTCGTCCTCGTCCTTGGTCTTGGCCAGCAGGACGCCGGAGTCGGGGGTGAACGAGTCCATGCCCATGCGGTCGACGACCTCGACGGTGTAGTTGTCGTAGCCGCCCTCGTCGCACATCGGGTCGGCGGCGGCGTCGCACTCGGGGGTCTTGTCGCCGCCCGCGCCGAACCTGAGGTTGATCCCGGCGAGGGTGTTCTCGCCCGGCTCGGCGGCACGTGCGGTGATCTTCGCGACGACCATGCCGCGCGCGGCGAGCGTCTCGCGGTCGATCTGCAGCACCTTGGACGGGTCCACGATGCCCAGCTTGAGCTTGTTGCGCAGCATGTGCTGGGCGCCCATGGACGCGCCGGTCGCCGGGATCGTCCAGCGGGCGTGCGGGCCGCCCGGCCCGTTGAAGCTGCCGCGGCTCAGCATGTCCCACGGGCCGCTGAACGCGCGCCGCGGCGGGTCGCCGTACGGGTTGTTGTAGTTGTCGCCGATGCCCAGGATGTGGCTGAACTCGTGCGCGAACACGCCCATGCCGGAGCTCTCGGCCTGCGTGGAACTGCCCCGGGTGGCGTTCGGCCAGATCGTCGAGCCCGCCTGCCAGGACGTCCAGGGGACGTAACGGGTGTCGACCCAGTTCGGCAGCTTCGGGTCGCCCGAGCCCCACACGTCCGGCACCTGCTCCTTCGTGCCGAACTTCATCTCGCCGAACTCCTGCCAGGTGGACGACTCGTCCTGGCCGGCGCTCAGGAAGAACACGAAGTCGAACTTCGCGGCCGTCTCCTCGCCGACGTCGGCGACCCACGCGGCGCGCGCGTCCGTCCGCAGGTCCCGGTTGCAGGTGTCGCCCTCGGGGCAGCCGTTGCCCTTCTGCATCCGGGCGTCGATGCCGTACTCGTGGTCCTTCGCGGGCATCCGGTAGGCGCCGAACGCGGTGAGGTCGACCCCGTACCGGCCGCCGGAGTCCTCCATCCAGTACTCGTGGAGGGTGTGGCCGTGGTTGAGGTCCTGCGGCTTGTTGAGGAAGTCCTCGTAGAACCGGGCGACGTCCTCGCGCGGGACGTCCCCGACCAGGTTCGGGTTGCTGAAGACGGACGAGTTCTTCGGCTGCGTCACGACGAACGGCTGGTTCGGGTAGTCGACGAGGACGACCGCGCCCTTGAAGTTCTTGATCGACCCCTCGCGGGACGGGTCGGCCCACGACGTCCCGGGAACGGGCGTGTAGTCGTCCCAGGTCATCGTGTCGGGGAGCTCGTAGTTCTGCGGGTCGACGGGCCGCGGGCCGTCGGCCGCGGCGAACGTCCGCGGGGACGGCTCGGGACGCTGCCACGGCTGCGTCTGCGGCCAGTGCCGCGTCTTCCAGGGTTCCGCGGCGGGATCGGGCCCGGCGGGGCCCGGCTCCGCGGCGGCCGGGGCGGCCGCGAGGCCCGCGAGCAGCATCGCCGCCGCCGCGGGCACCACGAGAGCGTTCTTGGCGCGCATCTCACTCCTGTCGCACGGATGGGTACTGCGACGGTAGATACGCGCGGCGGGCGTGTCCTATGGAGGACTTACACGATCTTGATCGGCCCGTTCTGGCAGGTCGCGCCAGTGATCACGCCGCCCGGGCGGGGCTCAGGCGAGGACGTCGCGCGCCGCGACGACGATGCCGTCCTCGTCGCTGTAGAGCCAGTCGCCGGGGCGGAACTCCACGCCGCCGAACTCCACCGGGACGTCCACGTCCCCGGCGGCGTCCTTGGCGCTCTTGCGCGGGTTCGAGCCGAGCGCCTTCGCGCCGAGGTCGAGCCCGCGCAGCGCCGCGACGTCCCGCACCGCGCCGTTGATCACCACGCCGGCCCAGCCGTTGCGCACGGCGGCGGCCGCGATCAGGTCGCCCATCAGCGCGGACGCGAGCGAGCCGCCGCCGTCCACGACGAGCACCCGGCCGTCGCCGGGGGTGTTGAGCAGCCTCTTGACCAGGCCGTTGTCGCGGTGGCAGCGGACGGTCGAGACGGGCCCGGCGAACCGCGCGCGGCCCCCGTACTGGCGGAACTGCGTCTCGCAGCTGCGCAGCTCGTCCCCGAAGTCGTCGATGAGGTCGGCGGTGGCGAACTCCATGACCGGCAGCCTACTGCCCGGTAACCGAGGAGGTCCCGGCAGGGTCGGGACGCCCGGACGGCGCGTCGAACGGGTGCCCGATCAGCCGCGACAGGACGATCGACGTCTTCGTCGCGGTGATGTTGTCCTCGCGGCGGAGCCGTTCGAGCGCCTGCTCCAGGTGCTGGATGTCGCGGGCCCGCACGTGGACGAGCGCGCTCGCGTCCCCGCTGATCGTGTAGGCCGCGACGACCTCGGGATGGCCGCGGACGCTCGAGTGGATCTCCTCCGGGGACGTCGCGCCGGTGCAGAAGATCTCGATGAACGCCTCGGTCGTCCAGCCGACGGCGGCCGGGTCGACGACGGCGGCGAAGCCGGTGATGACGCCGTCCGCGCGGAGCCGGTCGACGCGCCGCTTCACCGCCGGGGCGGACAGCCCGACCCGGTCGCCGATCTGCGCGTAGGACGCGCGGCCGTCCTCCAGGAGGTGCGCAACGATTCGTCGGTCGAGTTCGTCAAGACGCAACAAACAACACCCCCCAAGTCGGTTTTCGTCACTGGTCGGCGGTCATTCCCGAACATACGCTGTGGAACGGACCGTCGGCCACCCGTCCCGTCCGGTCCTCCCCCTCGGCACCGGGCCCGTCCCGCCCGGTGTTCAGCGTTGCCCCCGGCCCGACCGGCCGGGGCCGAGCCGCGAAGGAGCGTCGTGACGCCGACCGAGAAGCTGCGGGCGCTGTCGGAGGAGCACAGCGCGCACAACTACCATCCGCTGCCGATCGTCATCTCCGACGCCGAGGGCGCCTGGGTGACCGACGTCGAGGGCCGCCGCTACCTGGACATGCTGGCCGCCTACTCGGCCGTCAACTTCGGGCACCGCAACCCGCGGCTCACCGAGGCCGTGCGGCGGCAGCTCGACCGGGTCACGCTGGTCAGCCGGGCGTTCGACCACGACCGGTTCGGGCCGTTCGTCACCGAGCTCGCCGAGCTGTGCGGCAAGGACATGGTCCTGCCGATGAACAGCGGCGCCGAGGCCGTCGAGACCGCGCTGAAGACCGCCCGCAAGTGGGGGTACGAGGTCAAGGGCCTCCCGGCGGACAAGGCGAACGTCATCACGTTCGAGGGCAACTTCCACGGCCGGACGACCACGATCATCAGCTTCTCGACCGACCCGGACGCCCGCGACTCCTACGGCCCCTACACGCCCGGCTTCCGCACCGTCCCCTACGGCGACGTCGAGGCCCTCAGGGCCGCGATGGACGCGGAGACCGTCGGCGTGCTGGTCGAGCCGATCCAGGGCGAGGCCGGCGTGAACGTGCCGCCGAGCGGCTTCCTGCGCGCCGTGCGGGAGCTGTGCACGGCGCAGGGCGCGCTGATGATCGCCGACGAGATCCAGTCGGGCCTCGGCCGCACCGGCACCACGTTCGCGGTCGAGCACGAGGACGTCGTCCCGGACGTCTACATCCTCGGCAAGGCGCTCGGCGGCGGCATCATGCCGGTGTCGGCGGTCGTCGCGGACGCGGACGTCCTGGGCGTGTTCAAGCCCGGCCAGCACGGCTCGACGTTCGGCGGCAACCCGCTCGCGTGCGCCATCGGCCGCGAGGTCGTCGCGATGCTGCGGACGGGCGAGTTCCAGGAACGCTCCAGGACGCTCGGCGCCCACATGCACGAGCGGCTCGGCCGGCTGCCCGGCGACCTCGTCCGCGAGGTGCGCGGCCGCGGCCTGTGGGCGGGCGTCGAGCTGCACGGGAAGGCCCGGCCGGTCAGCGAGCGGCTGATGGGGCTCGGCGTCCTCGCCAAGGAGACCCACGACACCACGCTGCGCCTCGCGCCGCCGCTGGTCATCGAGCGCGCCGACCTGGACTGGGCCCTGGACCAGCTCGAGATCGCCCTCAAGGGCTGACCTGCCCGCACCCCCGAACGGGGCCGCCGCCGGTCAACGGCGCCCGGCGGCGGCCCATGCCTTTCCTCCATGCCCATCGAAAACCCTGGGATCGGCAAAGAGTCGGTGTCCGCCCGCCTGCCGTGTCGGCGCGCGCGCGGCGCACACCGCAAGGTGGTTCCATGCAGCCCATGCCGCCCCAGCAGGACGACCCCGCGCCGGGAGCCCCCAGGACGGACGGCGGCGACGCCGCGTCCGCGAACCCCCGCGACCGGCGCCGCCGCCGCATCCTCCTCGGCTGCGGCGGCGCGGCGCTCGTCCTGCTGCTGGCCGTCGTCGGCGGCGCGTACGCGCTGCAGCACTCCTACAACGGGCAGGTCGAGCGGGTCGAGGGCGCGCTGCCGACGGCCGGCGACCGCCCGGCCGCCACCGGGCGCGGCGAGAACTGGATGCTGATCGGCTCCGACCGGCGGGACGACATCCCGTCGATGGGCGCCCGCGCGGACGCCCTCATGATCGTCCACCTGGCGGAGAGCGGCGACCGGGTGTCGGTGGTGGCGATCCCGCGCGACAGCTGGGTGCCGATCCCCGGGCACGGCACCGACAAGATCAACGCGGCGTTCGCCTACGGCGGGCCGCGGCTGCTGATCCGGACGGTGGAGAAGCTCACCGGCATCCGCATCGACCACTACGCGGCCCTGGACTTCGGCGGCTTCGTGGAGATGACCGACGCGCTCGGCGGCGTCACCGTCACGATCACCGAGGACACCTACGACCCCAAGCACCAGCGGGCGTGGGAGGCGGGCACCCAGCACCTCGACGGGCTCGAGGCCCTCGACTTCGTCCGGCAGCGGGTCAACCTGCCGAACGGCGACCTGGACCGGATCAAGCGCCAGCAGGCGTTCCTGGAGGCGCTGGCGGGCAAGGCGCTCGACACCCGGAACCCCATCCGGATCGACCGGTTCATCCGGGCGGTGACGGGCGCGGTGACCGTGGACGAGACGGTGTCGGCGACGACGCTCCGCAAGCTCGCGACGCGGCTCCTGGACGTCGGCACGCTGGAGTACGTGACCACGCCGGTCGACCGCCCGGCGGCCCGGGGGCGGCAGAGCGTGATCCTCCTCGACCACGGCCGGGCGGCGGAGCTTTTCGCGGCCGTCCGCGAGGACCGCATCGGGGAGTACGTCGCCCGCAGCGGCGGCTCGAACGCGGTCGACGCCGTCCGCTGAGGACGGCGCCCGGCAGCCGGACATGTCGGACATCTTGAAAATTCGCCCCGCGGTGCTCCACGTTGGATTAGTCTGAGCGGACTAATCTGAACGAACCATTAAGGCACCGACCATGTCGAAACCGCTCACACCGCCGGCGCTGACCGTGCTGCGGATGCTGTGCGACGGGCCCATGCACCCGTACGAGATGCAGCAGCGCATCCGCACCTGCCACTACGACGAAGCCGTCAAGATCACGCCCGGCTCGCTCTACCACACCGTCGACCGGCTCGCCGCCGCCGGACTCATCGAACCGCTCGAGACGTCCCGGGAGGGGCGCCGCCCCGAACGCACCGTCTACGCCGTCACCAGCGCCGGACGGGA
This sequence comes from Actinomadura sp. WAC 06369, assembly GCF_003947565.1. Taxonomy (NCBI): domain Bacteria; kingdom Bacillati; phylum Actinomycetota; class Actinomycetes; order Streptosporangiales; family Thermomonosporaceae; genus Actinomadura; species Actinomadura sp. WAC 06369. The sequence goes on from NZ_QHJN01000093.1 coordinate 23,244, forward strand.
CGCCGCCCGCAACCGGCTCGCCGACCTGTTCGCGCGCCCCGCGCAGGAGTTCCCCGCGCTCGGCACCGCGCTGGCGTTCGCGAACCTGCTCCCCCCGGCCGAGGTCGCGCGGCTGCTGCGCGCCCGGACCGTGGCGCTGGAGGCGCTGCTGGCCGCGAACCAGACCGCGTACGACGCACTCCGCAAGAACGGCATCGAGCGCTACAAGCTGCTCGACCACGAACTGACGAGCACGCGGCTGCGGGGCGAGCTCGACCACGTCCTCGCTCTCGCCGACGACCTGGAGTCCGGCCGGATGACCTGGACCGACTCCGACGCGACGAGGGGGACCGAATGAGCAGGTGGCGCGGCAATCCCTGGGCGATCCTGCTCACCCTGTCCCTCGGCTTCTTCATGACGCTGCTCGACCTGACGATCGTCAACATCGCGATCCCCAGCATGCTCGACAAGCTGGACGCGTCGCTGGACCAGGTGCTGTGGGTCGTCAACGCCTACATCCTGGTGCTGGCCGTCCTGCTGATCACCGCGGGGCGGCTCGGCGACCTGTGGGGCAAGAAGAACCTGTTCATCGCGGGCGTCGTGGTGTTCACGCTGGCCAGCCTCGTGTGCGGCCTCGCGCAGGACCCGGCGCAGCTCATCGCCGCCCGCGCCGTCCAGGGCCTCGGCGCCGCGCTGCTGATGCCGCAGACGATGTCGATCATCATCAACGTGTTCCCGCCGGAGCGGCGCGGCGCCGCGCTCGGCGTCTGGGGCGCGGTCGCCGGGGTCTCCACCATCGCCGGGCCGACCGTCGGCGGAGTGCTGGTCACCAGCCTCGACTGGCGGTGGATCTTCTTCGTGAACCTGCCGATCGGGATCCTCGTGCTGGCGCTCGCGGTCCCGATCCTGCCGCCGCACGCCCCGGGCGTCCGGCACCGGTTCGACGTCCCGGGCGTGCTGCTCGCGTCCGCCGCGCTGTTCTGCCTCGTGTTCGCGCTCACCGAGGGCGAGAAGTTCGGGTGGGACGCCCGGATCTGGGGGCTCCTCGCCGCCGGGGCCGTCCTGTTCGCCGTCTTCGTCCTGCACCAGCGGGGACGGCAGGACCGCGAGCCGCTCGTGCCGTTCTCGCTGTTCCGCGACCGCAACTTCACGATCCTGAACCTCGTGGGCGCGGCCGTGTCCGTCGGCATGGTCGGAATGTTCCTGCCGATGACGATCTACATGCAGTCCGTGCTGGAGTTCAGCGCGCTCAAGGCGGGGCTCGTGATGGCGCCGTCGTCGGTCGTGTCGATGCTCCTCGCCCCGCTCGCGGGCCGCCTGTCCGACCGCATCGGCGGCAAGTTCATCCTCATGGCGGGCCTCACCCTCTACGCGCTCGGCATGATCTGGCTGGTCGCCGTCGCGGGCGTCGGCACGGACTGGACGGCGTTCATCGCGCCGCTCGTCGTCACCGGGCTCGGCGTCGGCGGCGTGTTCGCGCCCATGGCGACCGAGGCGACCCGCAACGTGCCGCCGCAGCTGGCGGGCGCCGCGTCCGGCGTCAACAACACGATCCGGCAGATGGGCTCGGTGCTCGGCGGCGCCGCCGTCGGCGCCGTCCTGCAGAACCGGCTCGCCGTCTCCCTCCAGGACGAGGCCGCGCAGCGGGCCGCCGCCCTGCCGCCGGACGCCCGCGCCGGGTTCGTCGACGGGTTCGCGAACGCCGCCGAGGGCGGGCTCGAGGTCGGCGCCGGGCAGACCGGCGCGCCCCAGGCGCCCGCCGGCCTCCCGCCGCAGGTCGCCGACCGCGTCCAGGACCTCGCCGGGCAGGTGTTCGGGCACGGGTTCGTCGACGCGCTGCTCCCCACGATGGCCGTGCCGATCGCGGTCGTCCTGCTGGGCGCCGCCGCGTGCCTCGGCGTGAAGGGGCACCGCCGCGGCGCCGCGCCCGCCGCGCCGCCCGCGACCGTCCCGGCCGGTCAGTCCAGGGTGCGGTAGGCGCCCTCGTAGAAGATCAGCGGGCGCCCGTCCGGATCCGGGACGTCCAGGCCGACGACCTCGCCGACCACGATGGAGTGATCCCCTCCGTCGTGGACGGCGTGGGTCCGGCACTCGACCGCCGCCACGGCCCGCGACAGCACCGGCACGCCGGTCGCCGACCCGCGCGTGTGCGCCCAGCCCAGCAGCTGCCCGTCCAGGTCCCGGCCCCGCGTCGCGAACCACTGCGACGCGTCCCGCATGTCCTCGGGGAGCACCGACACCGCCCACCGGCCCGCGTCCAGCACCATGCCGTGGAACCGCGCGCGCTTCTCCGCGCAGAACATCACCAGCAGCGGCTCCAGCGACACCGACGTGAACGCGTTCACGGTCATCGCGTGATCGACGCCGTCCGCGGACACCGTCGTCACGATCGCCACACCGGTCGCGAACCGGCCCACCACGCTTCGGAACAGCGCCGGATCGACGCCTCCGCCCGTTTCGTCGCCCACAGCGTCAGCACCCTACCCGCGGGTACCGCCGGCGCCCCTCAGCAGCCACTGCCCGGACCGCCCGGACGCCGGGACGCGCATCACCCCGAGCACCGCCGCCAGCAGGCCCCCGATGATGTACACGTAGCCCGCGACCGTCGCCGGCACCACCAGGTCGCCCTCCGGGCGCTGCAGCGACATCACGAACACCACGACCAGCCACAGGAACGCGGGGATCACCGCGCCCGTCCGGCCGCCCATCCCCCAGCCCGCGAACCGCACCAGCGCGAACAGCACCGCGACGAGGACGATCGACGCGACCGGGACCCCGCTCACCGTCCAGTCCTGCACGAACGCGCCGACGAGGCCGTACACCGCGCCGAGCGCGGCGAGCATCACGTACGCCAGGCCCGTCACGACCGCCTCGGCCGGCGACTCGATCTCCGTCTCGGACCGGCTCCCGGTCTCGTCCTCCACCACGGGCGCCAGCGTATCCAGCCGGTCAGCCCGCCGCGTCCGCGAGCCCGGCGAACAGGTCCTGCTCGCGGCGGCCCGGCCCGAGCGGCCCCGGCTCGCCCGCCTGCAGGATGAAGTACTCGGTGCCGAACGCCTGCTGCCCCAGGTTGTTCGACAGCGCGAAGAACGGCCCCACCTGCTCGGGCGCCACCACGATCTGCGTCCGGTGCGCCCGCAGCGCCGCGAGCTTCGCCGGCAGGTGCGCCCGCGCGTCCACGACCGTGGTGACCTGGTCGTCCGGGACGCCCGACCCGAGCTCGTCGAGGCCCGCCACGCGCGCGAACGGCAGCCGCGCCTCCCGCATCACCGCGATCGCCCGCGCCAGCACCGTGCGCGGCGTCGCGTACGCGTAGAACTTCGCGGCCCGCCACGGTTCGGCGCCGTCCTCGTGCGCCGGGTCGGCCGCGAGCTCGAACGCCCGCCACGCCACCCGGTGCGCCTGGATGTGGTCCGGGTGCCCGTAGTTGCCGCGCTCGTCGTAGGTGACGATCACGTGCGGCCGGACCTCCCGGACGACCTTCGCCAGTTCGGCGCCCGCCTCGTCCACGTCCGCGCGCCAGAAGCTCCGCGGGTGGTCGTTCGCCGCCGTGCCCATCATCCCCGAGTCGCGCCAGCGCCCCGGGCCGCCCAGGTACCGGTGGTCGCGCACCCCGAGCGCCGCGCACGCCTCCGCGAGCTCCCCGATCCGGTACTCGCCGAGGCGGTCCTCCTTGTCGGGCGCCAGATGGCGCAGGTCCTCCGGGATCACCTCGCCCTCCTCACCGAGCGTGCAGGTGACGAGACAGACGTGGGCGCCCTCGGCGGCGTATTTGGCCATGGTCGCCCCGGTCCCGATGGACTCGTCGTCCGGATGGGCATGGACGAACAGGATCCGCGGCTCCTTCATGGGTAATGAGCCTACTCAGCCCGCGCCGCAGCGGCGATGACCGCCCTCCGTTGGACCCGGAATACAACGGTCCGCCACCGGCCGGAGCGCCGTCCCGGGCCCCGCGGAACGCCGGAACCCCGCCCGGCGCGTGCCGGACGGGGTTCCCGTGTTCGCTCGACGTCGCCGCTCAGCGCAGCGGTCCTACGGCTCCGGAGTCACCCGCGAGGTCAAGGCGCGGGCGTCGTGGGCTCGGTGGTGCCGCCGCCGCCACCGCCGCCCGTGCCGCCACCGCCGGTGCCGCCACCGCCGCCGCCGCCGGTTCCACCGCCGCCGGTACCGCCACCGCCGGTGCCGCCGTCATCGTCGTCGTCGCCGCCGGAGCCGTCGTCACCGCCACCGCCGCCGGTACCGCCGCCGCCGGTGCCGCCGCCCGTGCCGCCGGTGGGCTGCGGGGGCTCGGAGGTCTGCGGGGCCTGGGTCGTCTGCGGCGCCTGGGTCGTCTGCGGCGCCTCGGTGGTGGGCCGCTCGCTGAAGGTGGGCTCCTCCTCCGTCGGCTCCTCGCTGGTCGGCGTCTCGGACGTCGACTGGGACGTCTCCACCGTCGGGAGGTTCGACTCGCCGTCGCCGCCGCGGTTCGCCATGAAGACGCCCACGATCACGGCGAGCATCGCGATGACGGCGACGCCCGCGATGATCGGCGCCTTGGAGCGGCGCTCGGGCTCGAAGTCGTCGTAATCGTCGTAGCGCGGGGCGCCGCGGTGCGCGCCGGTGTAGCCGCGCGCGGGCGGGAGGTCGCCGTCGTAGTCGGCGGGCGAGACGCGCTGGGTGCCCATCGCGCCCATGCCCGCGGCGCCCATGCCGGCGGCGAGGGTGGAGCCCTCGGCGAGCATCGACGTGGCCTGCGTCGGGTCGTCCATGCGGGTCTGGCCCGGCGCCATCGGGGCGTTCGGGTTCGCGCCGCCGATGAGGGCCATCATCAGCTGCTGGGCCGTCGGACGCTGGGTGGGCTCCTTGGCGAGGCACGCGGAGATCATCGGGTGCAGGTCCTGCGGGACGCCCTCGAGCGACGGCGGCTCGTTCATGACCCGGTTGATGACCGCGACGACCGTGTCGTCGCCGAACGGGGGGCGCCCGGTGGCGGCGAACACCATCGTGGTCGCCCACGCCCAGACGTCCACGGCCTCGGTGAGGGTCGCGCCCGCGACCTGCTCGGGGGCCATGTAGGACGGGGTGCCGATCGCCTTCGTGGCGTTCGTCTGGCCGGTGTCGAGGGCCCGCGCGATGCCGAAGTCGATCACACGGGGGCCGTCCGGCGCCATGATGACGTTGTGCGGCTTGAAGTCGCGGTGGACGATCCCGGCCTGGTGGATCGCGGTGAGCGCGGTCAGCGTGCCGATCGCGAGCCGTTCGAGCGCGGCGCCGGTGATGGGGCCGCTGTCGGTCACCTGCTTGTACAGGGACGGGCCGGGCACGTACTCGCTCGCGATGTACGGCTGGTCGCCCGCGACGTCGGCCTCGAGCACCTGCGCGGTGCAGAAGCGCGCGACCTGCTTGGCGGCCTGGGCCTCGCGGACGAACCGGTTCCGGGCCGACGCGTCGCCGGCCAGGTCGGCGCGCAGCAGCTTGATCGCGGCCTGGCTTCCGGAGGCGTCGACGCCGAGGTAGACGACCCCCTGGCCGCCCTCGCCGAGGCGCTGGACCACCTCGTACGAGCCCAGCCGCCGGGGATCACCCGGCTGCAGCTCCGACATTGACTCTCCTCACCGCCCGCGACGACAACAAGTGCTTGGGGAAGCTTTGAGCTTACGCGAGCGCGGACCCGGGCAGGGGTCGTTAACCGCCCACGAGGCGACGACCCGTGATCATAGGGGTGCGCGGGGCCCGCGCGCCGTACTTCTCCAACGATCGGGCTGGCAGACTCGATTCCCATGAGCATCAGCTATCCGCGGCAGAGCGCCCGCACCCGACGGTTCTCCCTCGGCGTCCCGCGCGCCTTCCAGATCGCGCCGGACGAGTCGCGCGTGGTCTTCCTGCGCACCCGCGCGGGCGACGATCCCGTCACCTGCCTGTGGACGCTGGACGCGGCGACGGGCGAGGAGCGGCTCGTCGCCGACCCCGCCGCGCTGGACGTGCCCGGGGAGGAGGACCTGCCCGCGGAGGAGCGGGCCCGCCGCGAGCGGGCCCGTGAGCAGGCCGGGGGCATCGTCGGGTACGCCGTCGACCGGGACGTGCGGCAGGCGGTGTTCACGCTCGGCGGGCAGCTGTACGTCGCCGACCTGCTCGGCGGCGAGGTGCGGGAGCTGCCCGCGGCGACCCCGGTGTTCGACCCGCGGCCGGACCCGGCCGGGCGGCGCGTCGCGTACGTGTCGGGCCGCACCCTGCGGGTGATCGAGATGGACGGGAGCGACGACCGCGCGCTCGTCCAGCCGGAGTCCGAGCAGGTGTCGTACGGGCTCGCGGAGTTCGTCGCGGCCGAGGAGATGGGCCGGATGCGCGGCCACTGGTGGTCGCCGGACGGCCAGACGCTGCTCGCGGCGCGGGTGGACGAGACGCCGGTGCAGCGGTGGCACATCGCCGACCCCGCGAACCCGGACGCGGCGCCCGCGGAGATCGCCTACCCGGCCGCCGGGACGCCGAACGCGCTGGTGTCGCTGGTGCTGCTGAAGGTGGACGGCGGGCGGCTCGCCGTCGCGTGGGACCGCGGGGAGTTCCCCTACGTCGTCGACGCGCTGTGGGACCGGCACGGCCTGCTGATCGTGGTGCAGCCGCGCGACCAGCGGTCCCAGCGGGTGCTGCGGGTCGACCCGTCCAACGGGGAGACGTCGCTGCTGCACAACGAGCACGACCCGGTGTGGACGGAGATCGTGCCGGGGCTGCCCGCGCGGACCGGCGCCGGGGAGCTCGTCTGGGCCACCGAGGACCGGGCGACCGACACGCGGCGGCTCACGATCGGCGGGGAGCCGGTGACGCCGGGCGGGCTCCAGGTGCGGTCGATCCTGGGGGTGGAGGGCGACTCGATCCTGTTCACCGCGTCGGAGGAGCCCACGGAGGTCCACCTCTACTCCCTCGACGGCGGCGATGTGACGAAAATCACAGAGGGCCAGGGCGTTTTCGGGGGCGTCCGGTCCGGTGCGGTGACCGTCGTGACGGGCGCGCGGCTGGACCGGCCGGGCTCGGAGGTCGAGGTCCGCGGGCCCGCCGGGACGCACCCGGTCGCGTCGTTCGCCGAGACGCCCGTGATCACCCCGCGCGTCGAGCTGATCCGCGCCGGGGACCGGCAGATCCGGACGGCGGTGCTGCTGCCGACCGGGTGGGAGCCCGGCCACGGCCGGCTGCCCGTCCTCATGGACCCCTACGGCGGCCCGCACGCGCAGCGCGTCCTGGCCGTCCGGCGGGCGTACTGCGAGGCGCAGTGGCTCGCCGACCAGGGCTTCGCCGTCGTCGTCGCGGACGGCCGCGGGACGCCCGGGCGCGGGCCCGCGTGGGAGCGCGCGGTCCGCGGCGACTTCGTCGAGCCCGTCCTGGAGGACCAGATCGCCGCGCTGATCGAGGCGGCGCGGCTGCACCCGGCCGCGTTCGACCTCGACCGGGTCGGCGTCCGCGGCTGGTCGTTCGGCGGGTGGCTCGCGGGCCTGGCCGTCCTCAAGCGCCCGGACGTCTTCCACGCGGGCATCGCGGGCGCGCCCGTCACCGACTGGAAGCTGTACGACACCCACTACACCGAGCGCTACCTGGGCCACCCCGAAGAGGAGCCGGAGAACTACGCGGCGAACTCCCTCGTCGAGATGGCCGGGAAGCTGGAGCGCCCGCTGATGATCATCCACGGGCTCGCGGACGACAACGTGGTCGCGGCGCACACGCTGCGGCTGTCGTCGGCGCTCCTCGCGGCGGGACGCCCGCACACCGTCCTGCCCCTGTCGGGCGTCACGCACATGACGCCGCAGGAGGTCGTCGCGGAGAACCTCCTGCACCTCCAGGTCGACTGGCTCAAGAAGGCCCTGGCGAGGTAAAGCGGTCAGGAGCTGCGCCAGGACGCCCACAGGGCGGCGTAAGACCCGTTCTGCGCGAGCAGCTCGTCATGGGTTCCGAGCTCGCTGATGCGCCCGTCCTCCACCACCGCGACACGGTCGGCGTCGTGCGCGGTGTGGAGGCGGTGCGCGATCGCCACGACCGTCCGCCCGTCCAGGGCCGCCGCCAGCGACCGCTCCAGGCGGCGGGCCGCGCGCGGGTCCAGCAGCGACGTCGCCTCGTCCAGGACGAGCGTGTGCGGGTCCGCGAGGACGAGCCGGGCCAGCGCGAGCTGCTGCGCCTGCGCCGGGGACGGCGCCGCGTCGCCCGAACCGACCTCGGCGTCCAGGTCCGGGCCGTCCCACTCGACGGCCGCCAGCACGCGCCGCAGGTCGTCGTCGGACGCGTCCGGGCGGGCCATCGCGAGGTTGTCGCGGAGCGTCCCGCGGAACACGTGCTGCTCCTGCGTCACCAGCGCGACGTGCCCGCGCAGGTCGTCCAGCGCCAGCCCCACCAGCGGGACGCCGCCCACCGCGACCTCCCCGGTGCGGGGGCCGTCGATCCCGGCGAGCAGCCGGCCCAGCGTCGACTTCCCGGCGCCGCTCGGCCCGACCACCGCCAGCCGCTCCCCCGGCCGCAGGTCCAGGTCCACGTCGTGCAGGACGTCCCGCCCGCCCCGGTACGCGTACCGGACGCCGCGGGCCGTGATGCGCTCGCCGCCCGGCTCGCGGCCGTCCGGCGCCCGGTCCGGCGGGACGTCGCCCACGCCCAGCACCCGCGCCAGCGACGCGCCGCCGAGCTGCAGCTCGTCCAGCCACATCAGCAGCGTCTCCACCGGCCCGCTCAGCTGCTGCACGTACAGCGCCGCCGCCGTGACCTGCGCCAGCGACGCGTGCCCCTCGATGTACAGCAGGCCGCCGCCGAGCAGGGTCGCCGCGACCGGCAGCACGAACCCGAGGTGGATCACCGGGAACAGCACCGTCCGCAGCCGCAGCGTGTACCGCTCGACCTCGAACGCCGCGGCGATGTCGGCGTCCCCCCGCGCGCGCCGCCGCTCCGCCAGCCCCAGCGCCTCGACCGTCCGCGCCCCGTGCACGGTCTCGGCGAGCCCGTCGGTGATCCGCGCGTACGCCTCGTTCTCCCGCAGGTAGCCCGCGTGGGCGCGCGGCAGGTACCAGCGGGTCACCCCCCACAGGATCGGCACCGACACCAGGCACGGCAGCGCGACCAGCGGACCGTTCAGCAGCAGCGCGCCCACCGTCAGCGCCGTGATGACGACGGCGATCAGCGTCTCGGGCATCGCGAACCGGACGGACGTCGCGAGCGTGTCGACGTCGCGCGACGCGCGGGTCACCAGGTCGCCGGTGCCCGCGCGCTCCACCGTCGACAGCGGCAGCCGCAGCACCCGCCCGACGAACTCCTCGCGGAGCCGCGCCAGCACCCGCTCCCCGAGCTTCGCCGACTGCAGGTGCGCGTACCGGAGCAGCACCCCCTGGACGATCACGAACGCGGCGATCGCGATCCCCGCGGTGTCGACGTCCGCGCGCCCGTCCGCGACGTCCTCGACCAGGCCGCCCAGCAGGCGCGGCGCGACGAGCCCCGCGGCCGCCGCGAGCGCGTGCAGCGCCAGCGCGCCCGCGAGCGCCCGCGGATGCCGCAGCACCAGCCGCCGCGCGTACGCCCGCACCTGCGCGGGCGACGCCACCGGCAGGATCTCCGCGCTCACGACCGCACCCCTTCTCCCGCGACCTCGTCCGCGACCCCATCGGGGACCGGCCGCCCCTTCACCCGACCTGTTCGACCCGCCCCGTCCCCCCGGTCCGCCCGGGCCGCGCCGGCCAGCTCTTCCACCC
>NZ_QHJN01000094.1:0-32430 GCF_003947565.1 Actinomadura sp. WAC 06369
GCGGCGCCCGGCCCGCCGCCGTCGAGCCGGCCGCCGCCGTCCGGCCCGTCTGCGCGCACGACGTCGCCGCGAACCGGCGGCGCGGCGGCGACATCCGGGTGCTGCTCAGCCCGAAGACCGTCGGCTCCACCTCCGGGTTCTTCGGCGTGCTGACGCTCGAACCGGGCGAGTTCGTGTCCGAGCACTACCACCCGTACTCGGAGGAGTTCCTGTACGTCGTCCGCGGCGAGCTGCTGATGCGGGTCGCGGACGAGCCGGTGCCGCTGCGGGCCGGCGACGCGCTGATGGTCCCGATCGGGGTGCGGCACCGGCTGGAGAACGCCGGGACGGAGCGGGCGGAGGTGGTGTTCCACCTGAGCCCGCTCGCGCCGCGGCCCGACCTCGGCCACGTCGACACCGAGCCGCTGCCGGCCCCGGACGAGTCCGGCCCGCAGGTGGGTGGGGCGTGATGGCGGACCGTCGGGTCGTGGTGACCGGCGTCGGGGTGGTGGCGCCCGGCGCGGTCGGCGCGAAGGCGTTCTGGGCGATGCTGACGGCGGGCCGCACGGCGACCCGCACGATCTCGCTGTTCGACGCCACCGGATACCGGTCGCGGATCGCCGCCGAGGTCGACTTCGACCCGGCCGCCGCCGGGCTGCGCCCCCGGGAGATCCGGCGGATGGACCGGGCCGGGCAGTTCGCGGTGGTGGCGGCGGAGGAGGCGCTCGCCGACTCCGGGCTCGCCGCCGGCGACCTGGTGCCCGAGCGCACCGGCGTCAGCATCGGCAGCGCGGTCGGCTGCACGATGGGCCTGGAGCAGGAGTACGTCGTGCTGAGCGACGGCGGCCGCGAGTGGCTCGTCGACCCCGAGTACGCCGTCCCGCACCTGTACGGCCACATGGTGCCGAGCACGCTGGCGGTCGAGGTGGCGTGGCGGGTCGGGGCGGAGGGGCCGGTGTCGCTGACCTCGACCGGCTGCACGTCCGGGCTGGACTCGGTCGGGCACGCGCTGCGGCTGGTGCAGGAGGGCGCGGCCGACGTCATGGTCGCGGGCGCCACCGACGCGCCGATCTCCCCGATCACCGTCGCGTGCTTCGACGCCATCAAGGCGACCTCGCCGCGCAACGACGACCCCGAGCACGCGTCCCGCCCGTTCGACCTGGACCGCAAGGGGTTCGTGCTCGGGGAGGGCGCGGCGGTGCTCGTCCTGGAGGAGGCGGGGCGCGCGGAGGCCCGCGGCGCGCACGTGTACGCCGAGCTCGCCGGGTTCGCCGCCCGCAGCAACGCCTTCCACATGACGGGCCTGAAGCCGGACGGGCGCGAGATGGCCGAGGCGATCCGGGTGGCGATGGACGAGGCGCGGCTCGACCCGTCCGACATCGACTACGTCAACGCCCACGGGTCGGGCACCAAGCAGAACGACCGGCACGAGACGGCGGCGTTCAAGCGGAGCCTCGGCGCCCGGGCCCACGAGGTGCCGGTCAGCTCGATCAAGTCGATGGTCGGGCACTCGCTCGGCGCGATCGGGTCGATCGAGGCGGCGGCGTGCGTGCTGGCGCTGGAGCACCAGGTGGTGCCGCCGACCGCGAACCTGGAGACCCGCGACCCCGAGTGCGACCTGGACTACGTGCCGAAGGAGGCGCGCGACCACCGCACCGGCGCGGTGCTGACGGTCGGCTCGGGATTCGGCGGTTTCCAGACCGCGATGGTGCTGACCCGCCCCGGGAGGGCGGCGTGACCGGGAACGGCGTGAACGGGAACGGCGGGAAGACGAACGGTACGGGCGCGCGCGACGCGGTCGTGACCGGGATCGGCGTCGTCGCGCCCAACGGGCTCGGCACGGACGCCTACTGGGACGCCACCCGGGCGGGACGCAGCGGCCTCGGCGTCCTCGCCCGGTTCGACCCGTCCCGCTACCCGGTGCGGGTGGCGGGCGAGGTGCCCGGCTTCTCCGCCGCCGAGCGCGTGCCGGGCCGGCTGATCCCGCAGACCGACCACTGGACGCACCTCGGGCTCGCGGCCGCCGAGATGGCGCTGGCCGACGCCGCCGCCGACCCCGCCGGCCTGCCCGAGTACGAGATGGCGGTGGTGACGGCCAGCTCGTCCGGCGGCACCGAGTTCGGCCAGCGCGAGATCGAGCGGCTCTGGTCGCGGGGGCCGCGCGCGGTCGGGGCCTACCAGTCGATCGCCTGGTTCTACGCGGCGACGACCGGCCAGATCTCGATCCGGCACGGGATGCGCGGGCCCTGCGGCGTCGTCGCGACCGAGCAGGCGGGCGGGCTGGACGCGCTCGCGCAGGCCCGGCGGCTGCTGCGCACCGGGACCCGGCTCGTCGTGACCGGCGGCACGGACGCGTCGCTGTGCCCGTACGGGCTGACGGCGCAGACGGCCACCGGGAAGCTCAGCACCGCGGACGATCCGGCCGCCGCCTACCGGCCCTTCGCCGCCGACGCGGCGGGCTACGCGCCCGGCGAGGGCGGCGCGATGTTCGTGCTGGAGGACGCCGCGCACGCCGCCGAGCGCGGCGTCGTCGGCTACGGCCGGATCACCGGGTACGCGGCCACGTTCGACCCGCCGCCCGGCTCGGGCCGCCCGCCCACCCTGGAGCGGGCGATCCGCGCGGCGCTCGACGACGCGGGCGCGGCGCCCGCCGAGGTGGACGCGGTGTTCGCCGACGCGGTCGCCGACCCCGAGCTCGACCGGGCCGAGGCCGCCGCGCTCGTCGCGGTGTTCGGCCCGGAGGGCGTCCCCGTCACCGCGCCGAAGACCCTCACCGGGCGGCTGTACGCGGGCGGCGCGTCGCTGGACGTCGCGACCGCCCTGCTGGCGCTGCGGGACGGGCTGGTGCCCGCGACGGCCGGGGACTACCCGTGCCCGTACCCGCTGGACCTCGTGCGCGGCGCGCCCCGCGCGCTGCCGCTGCGCCGCGCGCTCGTCGTGGCGCGCGGCCACGGCGGCTTCAACGCCGCCCTCGTCGTGGAGACGACCGAAGGAGAGAGCAGATGACCGTGCAGGCCGACGGGCGCCCCGCCGTGGCGTTCCGCGTGATGCTCCGGATGCAGATCAAGCCGGGCGTGGAGGCCGAGTTCGAGGACGTGTGGCGGTCGGTCGGCGACGTGATCACCGGCCATCCCGCCAACCTCGGGCAGTGGCTCATGCGGTCGGCGGAGGAGCCGGGGATCTACTACATCGTGAGCGACTGGGTGGACGAACCGCGCTTCCGCGAGTTCGAGCACAGCGACCAGCACGTGGAGCACCGGCAGAAGCTCCACCCGTACCGCAGCGGCGGGTCGATGACGACGATGCACGTCGTGCACCGGCTGCGCGGCGCCGCCGACCGGGAGGGCGCCGCGTGACCGTCGTCGACGTCCGCCGGAACTCCGCCGCCGCCACCGACTGGGTGCGCTGCGGGGCCTGCGGCACGCTGCTGTACGTCCGCCGGTTCGTCCGGAACCTGCGGGTCTGCTCCGAGTGCGGGCACCACGCCCGGCTCGGCGCGGCCGAGCGGATCGCGATGCTGCTCGACCCCGGCTCCGTCCGGCCGCTGCCGGCCGAGGCCGTCCCGTACGACCCGCTCGGCTTCGTCGACGTCCGGCCCTACCCGGAGCGGGTCCGCGACGCGCGCGAGCGGACCGGCGCCGACGAGGCGGTCCGGGCGGTGCGCGGCACGATCGAGGGCGCGCCCGTCGTCGCGGCCGTCATGGACTTCCCGTTCCTCGGCGGCAGCCTCGGCTCGGCCGCCGGGGAGCTGGTCACCCGGGCGGCCGAGACGGCGCTGGCCGAGCGCACCCCCCTCCTGCTGGTCACCGCGTCCGGCGGCGCCCGGATGCAGGAGGGCGCGCTGTCGCTGATGCAGATGGCCAAGACCAGCGCCGCCCTGGCCGCGCTGGACGAGGCCGGGGTGCTGACGGTCGCGGTGCTGACCGACCCCACCTACGGCGGGGTCGCCGCGTCGTTCGCGACGCTCGCGGACGTCCTGCTCGCCGAGCCGGGCGCCCGGATGGGGTTCGCCGGGCCGCGGGTCATCGAGCAGACGATCCGGCAGGAGCTCCCGGCCGACTTCCAGACCGCGGAGTTCCTCGCCGCGCACGGCGTCGTCGACCGGATCACCCCGCGCGCCGAACTGCGCCCCACGCTGGGGCGGCTGCTCGCGCTCGGCCGCCCCGGGGCGGCCCCGCGCCGGGCGGGCGGCGCGCCGGTGACCGACCCGGCGGCGCTGCCCGAGCGGGACCCGGCCGAAGCCGTCCGGGCCGCCCGGGACCTGGACCGGCCCACCACGCTCGACTACGCGTTCTCGCTGCTGGACGGCTTCCTCGAGCTGCACGGCGACCGGCTCCGCGCCGACTGCCCGGCGATCGTCGGCGGCGTCGGCACCCTGGACGGCGTCCCGATCATGCTGATCGGGCACCAGAAGGGGCGCACGCCCGCCGAGCTGTCCGCCCGCAACTTCGGGATGGCCGGGCCCGAGGGCTACCGGAAGGCGGCCCGGCTGATGCGGTTCGCCGCGAAGCTGGGCCTGCCGGTCGTGACGCTCGTCGACACCCCCGGCGCCTACCCCGGCATCGCCGCCGAGGAGAACGCGCAGGCGCTCGCCATCGCGGAGAACCTGCGGCTGATGGCGGGCCTGCCGGTCCCGGTCGTCGCGGTGGTGACGGGCGAGGGCGGCAGCGGCGGCGCGCTCGCGCTGGGCGTCGCCGACCGGGTGTACGCCCTCGCCGGCGCGGTGTACTCAGTGATCAGCCCGGAGGGGTGCGCGGCGATCCTGTGGAACGACGCGGGACGGGGACCGGAGGCCGCCCGCGCGCTGCGGATCGGCGCCCCGGACCTGCTGCGGCTGGGGATCGTGGACGGCTGCGTGCCGGAGCCGCCCGGCGGAGCGCAGGCCGACCCGGCGGGCGCCGCCGAGCGGCTGCGCCGCGTGCTGCTGGACGCGCTGGCGGACCTGCACGGCGTCCCGTCCGGCGACCTGGTGCGCGGGCGCCGCGCCCGCTTCCGCGCCTTCGGCCGCGAGGCCGTCCGCGACGTTCCGGCGGAGTAGCCCGGCGACGCCCGCCGGCATGCCGACCCCGGACTGCCCCCGCTCCGCCTTCGGAGCGGGGGCGGTCCGGGCTTTTCGGCGGGACGGTCCGCGGCTCGCCGGCGGGGGCGGATGGCGTAAGCCCCCGCTCCGGGTGCCGGAGCGGGGGCGGCAGGGGGCGGCGGGCGGCGGCGCTCAGGTGACGACGGCGAGGCCGGCGGACGCGAAGCCGAGCACGGCGAACGCGGTGCGCACCAGGTGGAACCGCCGCCAGCGGGGCCGCGGGTCGAACCAGTCGGGGCCGACGCCGCGCGCCGGGTCCAGCGCCTTGACCGCGCGGTTCAGCGGCACGTTCAGCAGGTGCGACACGGCGGCGGTGCCGAGCATCAGCGCGGCGGCGATCCCCGACAGCACCCGGTCGGCGGCGCCGTCGGCGACCGCGACCAGCGCGAGATGCCCCGCGGTCGCGGTGAGCACGATGATCGGCATCGTCGGATCCCAGTTGCGGCCGAGCAGCTTGTGCGTCTCGATGTAGCGCTCCGGGGGGAGCGCGGCGAGCGCCGGGACGACGCTCACCGCCACCGCGAACAGCACCCCCGCCGCCACGCCCGTGCACAGCAGCGCCACCAGCGCCACGCCCTCGCCCAGCACGTCACCCACGACCGTCCTCCCCGCTCGTGATCTCGTCCACCAGGCCGGTGGAGTGCGAGCCGTCCCGGAACCGGGGATGGTCCAGGACGCCGCGCAGGAACGACCCGGTCGTGCGGACGCCGGGCCCCGACACGCGCAGCTCGTCCAGCGCCCGCCGCATCCGGGCGATCGCCGCGCCGCGGTCCGGCGCCCAGACGACGACCTTGGCCAGCAGCGGGTCGTACTCGGCGGCGACGGACGCGCCGGGGAACACGTGCGCGTCCACGCGCGTGAACGGGCCGCCCGGCAGGACGAGCTCGTCCAGCCGCCCCGGCGTCGGCCGGAAGCCGGCCGCGGGGTCCTCGGCGTTGATCCGGCACTCGATCGACACCCCGGACGGCGCCACGTCCTCCTGCTTCATCGACAGCGGCAGGCCGGCGGCGACGCGGAGCTGCTCGCGGACGACGTCCACGCCCGTCACCATCTCGGTCACCGGGTGCTCCACCTGGATCCGGCAGTTGATCTCCATGAAGTGGAACGCGCCGTCGGCGTCGAGCAGGAACTCGAACGTCGCCGCGCCCGCGTAGCCGATCTCCCGCGCGCCGCGCACGGCCGCGGCGCACAGCTCCTCGGCGGCGGCCGGGTCGAGCCGCGGCGCGGGCGTCTCCTCCACGAGCTTCTGGTAGCGGCGCTGCACCGAGCAGTCCCGGGCGCCGAGATGGACGACGCCGCCGTGCTCGTCCGCGAGGATCTGCACCTCGATGTGCCGCGCCGGGTCCACGTAGCGCTCCACGTACACCCGCGAGTCGCCGAACACCGAGTGCGCCTGGGCGCGGGCCTCGCTGTAGGCGCGCATGAACGCGCCCGGCCCCTCCACCACCCGCATGCCGCGCCCGCCGCCGCCCGCCGTCGCCTTGATGATGACGGGGTAGCCGATGCCGTCGGCGACGGCCTTGGCCTGCGCGGCGCCGTCCAGCGTGCCGGTGCTGCCGCCCAGGACCGGCAGCCCGGCCTCCGCCATGATCGCGCGGGCGGCGGACTTGTCGCCGAGCCGCGCCATCAGCGCGGGCGGCGGCCCGACGAAGGCGAAGCCGTTCGCGTCGCAGATCTCGGCGAAGTCCGGGTCCTCCGACAGGAAGCCGTAGCCGGGGTGGATCGCCTCCGCGCCCGTCGCCGCCGCGGCCTCCACGATCGCGGGCACGTTCAGGTAGCTGGCCCGCGCCGGGGACGGCCCGATGTGCACCGCCTCGTCGGCGAACCGGACCACGGCCGAGTCGCGGTCGGCCGTGGAGTACACCGCGATCGTCCGGATGCCCATCTCCCTGCAGGTCCGCGCGACCCGCAGCGCGATCTCGCCCCGGTTGGCGATGAGCACGCTGCGGAACGGGACGTCCGGCCCGCTCATCGCACCCACTCCCGGTGCCACCCGGCGTCGCCGGCGACGAGCCGTTCGGGATGGCCGGCGGGCGGCTCGTCCAGCAGGGGCGCCGCGGCGGCGCGGTCCGGCGGCAGCCAGCCGTGCGCGACGGTGACGCACGCGAGGCCCTCGAACCAGCGCCGGACGCCCAGCCCGAGGACCGTGCCGAGTTCCTTCACCCCGCACCCCTTCACCGCACGCCTCCGATCTGCAGCCTGCTGTGGTCGCCCACCACGACGCGGTTCGCCGTGTGCGCGCCGCGCGGGCGCCCCATCGTGGTCTCCCGGCCGAGCAGCGAGCCGTGCAGCCCGCGGACGCCGTCCACGGTCGAGCCGTCCAGCAGGATCGAGAAGTCCAGCGACGAGTCGGTGACCCGGCAGTCGGCGCCGACGGAGGTGAACGGGCCGACGTAGGTCCCCGACAGGCGGCTGCCCCGGCCGATGACCACCGGGCCGACGATCCGGCAGCCGCTCACCTCGGCGTCCTCCGCGACGACGACCCGGCCGATGATCTCGCTCGTCGAGTCGACCTTGCCGCGCACGTCCGGGGCGATGCCCTCCAGGACGGCGCGGTTGCACTCCAGCAGGTCCTCGACGCGTCCGGTGTCCTTCCAGTAGCCGTCGAACCGGTGCGACGCGATCGGCCGCCCCCGCGACAGGAGCCACTGGATCGCGTCGGTGATCTCCAGCTCGCCGCGGTCGCTCGGCTCGATCGCGCGCACCGCCTCGTGGATCTCCGGCGAGAACACGTACACGCCGATGAGCGCGAGGTCGCTGCGCGGCTCGGCGGGCTTCTCCGCCAGCGCGATGACGCGCCCCGACCGGTCCACCTCCGCGACGCCGTAGTGCTCCGGGTCGGGCACCGGCGCCAGCAGGATCTGCGCGGCGGGCCGGGCGCGGCCGAACGCCCCGACGATGCCGGCGACGCCGTCCAGGATGACGTTGTCGCCGAGGTACATGACGAAGTCGTCGTCCCCGAGGAAGTCCGAGGCGATCAGCACGCAGTGCGCGAGGCCCAGCGGCGCGTCCTGCGGGATGAAGGTGAGGTCGAGGCCGAGCCCGTCCTCCGCGTCCAGCGCGGCCCGGATCTCGGCGCCGCGGTCGCCGACGATGACGCCGACCTCCTCGACCCCCGCGTCCCGCAGGGCCTCCAGCCCGTGGAACAGCACGGGCCGCCCGCCCACGGGGACGAGCTGCTTGGGCATGCTGTGGGTGAGGGGACGCAACCGCGACCCCGTGCCCCCGGCGAGTACCAGAGCCTTCACGTTGTTCCCATCCCTTGCTCAGTCGGTGATCAGCGGGCCGGTCGTGCGCGGCCCGGCCGCCGGACCGGCCGTCCGGTCGGCGGGCGCCGGCGCGGTCGGCGCCGGCGCGGCGTAGGCGAGGCGGCGGGCGGCCGACCCGGCGCAGACCGCGAGCAGGACGGCCACGGCCAGCGCGAGCGCGCCCAGCGCCGCGAAGTACAGGGCGGGGGACACGGACTCGGAGACGCGCGCGGTGGAGCTGCCGAGGCCCATCCCCATCGCGCAGAACAGCCACCACAGCCCGAGCATCTGCACGCGGAACGCCGGCGGGGCGGCGTCGGCGGCGGCGCTCAGCCCGACCGGGCCGAGCACCAGCTCGCCGCAGGCGTGCAGGAACAGCACGGCCAGCAGCCACAGCGGGGACGCCTTCCCCGTTCCGGCGGCGAGCGCCGCGCCCGCCATGACGACGAAGCTGGCGCCCGACAGCGCCATCCCCGCCACGAACTTGCCGCGCACCCCGAACCGGGGCCCCAGCCGCAGGAACACCACCGCGGTGACCGGCGCCACGAGCAGCACGAACAGCGGCGTCGCCGACTGGAACCAGCTCGCCGGGACCGTCCAGCCGAGGACGTCCCGGTCGGTGGACCGCTCGGCGAACAGGTTCAGCACCGACCCGGACTGGCCCACCAGCATCCAGAACACGGCCGCGGCGAGGAACAGCCACCCGAACGCGCGGACGCGGGCGCGGTCCGCGGCGGTCAGCCCGGGACGGCGCAGCATCCCGGTGTACGCCGCCGGCGCCGCCAGGATGATCACCAGCCCGATCGGGACGATCAGATGGTCGGGGACGAACGTCCCCGCGGCGACGTCGACGGCGAGCAGCGCCGCCGCCGCACCGGCGACCGTCCCCGCCACCAGCCCGGCCCGCCGCAGCTCGGCGGGCGCCGCGCGGCGGGCGGGCCGGTCGCCGACGTCACCGAAGTGGCGGCGCCCGGCCGCGTACTGCGCGACGCCGAACGCCATCCCGACGCCGGCCGCGGCGAACCCCAGGTGCCAGTTCACCGTCTCGCCGAGGAACCCGACGAGCAGCGGCGCGGCGAGCGCGCTGACCTGGATGCTCATGTAGAAGACCGAGAACGCGGCCTCCCGCTCGACGGACCGGCCCGCGTCGAAGAAGCGGCCGAGCAGCGCGCTCATGTTCGGCTTGAGCAGCCCGGTACCCGCCGCGATCAGCAGCAGCCCCGCGTACGCGGCGGGACGCGCGGGCAGCGCCATCGCGAAGTGCCCGCACATGATCCCGAGGCCGCCCCACAGCACGGCGCGGCGCTCCCCGAGCACCCGGTCGCCCAGCCAGCCGCCGGGCATCGCCAGCACGAACACGCCGCCGATGTAGACGCCGAACAGCGCCGCGGCCGTCGGCCCGTCCAGCCCCAGCCCGCCCTCGGCGGCCGGCGCCGCCGCCCACAGCACGAGGATCGCCTGCATGCCGTAGAAGCTGAACCGCTCCCACATGTCGGTGAGGAACAGCGTGCGGTACCAGGGGCCGTGCCCGGTGAAGGCGGCCCGGACGCTCATCGCGCCGCCCCCGGGACGGGCGCCGCGAGCGCCCCGCGGAGCGCGCCGGCGAGCGCGCCCGGGTCGTCCGGCCCGGTCGCCGCCCGCCACGCGACGACGCCGTCCGGGCGGACGAGCACCGCGCCGTCGCGCGCGACGCCGTGCGCCGCGCACCAGGCGTCGTCGCCGCCGTAGGCGTCGACGCCGATGCCCGCGTCCGCCGCCGCGGCCGCGGCGGCGCGCCCCCACCCGTCCCCGGCGGGGCCGTGGCCGAGCACGAAGCGGGTGCCGTACCGGTGGATCGTGGACGTCCCGCCGGGCAGGACGACGTGCGGCGCGCGCCGCCCCGGCGTCCCGTCCGGCTCGGGGCCGAACACGACGTTCTCGTCCGGCTCCAGGTCCGGGTCCGGGGGCGGGGCGTCGCCGCCGCCGACGAACCGGGGCCGGTCCCGCGACCGCAGCACGGCCTGCCGCATCGCGTGGTCGGCGGCGGGGCGGCGCTCGGCGTCGTAGCCGTCCAGCAGCGCGGGGCCGGCGTCGCCGCGGGCGACGGCCGCGAGCCGCCAGGCGAGGGCGTGCGCGTCCTGCACCCCCACGTTCGCGCCGAACGCGCCGGACGGCGGCATCACGTGCGCGGCGTCGCCGACGAGGAACGCGCGCCCGGCGGCGAACGCGTCCGCGACGCGGCCCGCCGACACCCACGGCAGGACCCCGTCGACGCGCACGGGCAGGTCCGGCACGCCGGCCGCCGCGCGGACGAGGGCGGCGCACTCGTCCGGTCCGGGGAGGGAGGCGTCGTCGGCGTCGCGCAGGACGTGCAGCATCCACCGGTCGGTGTTGTTGACCGGCAGCAGCGCCGACCGGGTGCCGGTGCCCGTCGTGTAGCACATGATGAACCGGCGGCCGTCCAGCGGCCCGGTCAGGTCGGCGGTGAAGGCGATGTTCACGAACCGGGCGAGGGCCCCGGGGCCGTGCGTCCCGATGCCGAGGCGCTCCCGGATCCCGCCGCCCGCGCCGTCCGCGACGACGAGGCGGTCGGCGGCCACCGCGGCGGTCCGCCCGGACGCCGTGTCGCGGACCGTCGCGACCACCCCGCCGTCCGTCTCGGTGTGGCCGACGTACTCCGTCCCGAAGCGGTGGGCGGCGCCGAGCTCGACGGCCCGGTCGCGCAGCAGCGGCTCCAGCTCGTCCTGGTGGACCATGCACCAGGACTCGGGGGACAGGCCGGCCGGGTCCCGGACGCCGCGGAAGTACGGCTCGGCCAGCTCGCCGAGCCGCCGCCCGGCCAGCGTCTCGACCGCGACGATCCCGTGGTTGCCGGCCAGCGCGCGGGCCGACTCCGCGTCCCGGACGCGGTCGGCGATCCCGAGCAGCCGCAGCAGCTCCATCGTGCGGGGGTTCACCCCGCGCGCCCGGGGGTGCGGAGACGGCCCGGAGCGCCGCTCCACCAGCAGGGCGGGCACGCCGAGCCGGGCCAGGAAGGCCGACATGGCCAGCCCGACGAGACCGCCGCCGACGATCAGTACCGAGGTGCGTTCCTGCGCGTCCATGCCGAGGATGCTGGGCGGCGGGCCTCGACGCCCGGTCGAGGAACGATCGGCTCCGCCGTTCTCGACCGATCCTCGACCGCCCCGTGCGAGGATCGTCGTCCACCGACCGTGAGCCGAGGAGAGCACATGCGCGAGGCGGTACGCCTGTTCCCGTGGAAGATGTCCGCCCTGTGCGCGGCGGCCGTCACCGTGGGATGGCTGGTGCTGTCGCTGTCCGGCGGGGACTTCCGGGGGATCCTCGTGGCGAGCCCGCTCTGCATCGGGATCATGGTGTTCTTCCTGCTCGGCGGGCTGGTGATGGTGCTCCGCGAGGACGGCGGGAACACCGCCGCCCAGGACACGGTCCGCCGGCTCGCGCCCGTCCTCGCCATCGTCCCGGCGCTGCTGATCGCCGTGCTGGTGTTCGCCGCGCGCCGCGCGTGCGCGCTCGCCTGGGGGATGGACGAGACCGCCGCGGGCTCCGCCGTGGACGGCGCGGCGCGCGGCGCGATCGGCTACGTCGTCCTCGTCGGGTCGGCGCTCGCCGCCCGGTACGACGCCCGCAAGAAGGCCCGCGGCTGACGTCCCCGCCCGCCGCCGGGCCCGGTCAGCCGGGCAGCTCGACGATGGCGGCGGCGTCCTGGTCGGCGCGGCCCGTCTCCGCCGCCGACCGGTACCGGTCGGCGGCGCGGGCCGTCACCGGCATCGGCGTCCCGCCGCCCGCGCCGACGTCCAGCGCCAGCCGCAGGTCCTTGGCCATCAGCGCGGTGCGGAACGCGGCGGGCGCGTACTCGCGGGACCGCATGAACCCGGCGCGGAAGTCGAGGGTCGGGGCGCTGAAGCCGCTGCCGGTGAGCGCGTCGAGGAGCTCCGCGCGGGGCAGGCCCGCGCCCTCGGCCATCGTCACCGCCTCGGCCAGCGCGGCGACCTGCACGCCGAGCAGCACGTTGAACGCCAGCTTCAGCACGCACGCGCTCCCGGTCGCGCCCAGGTGCCGGACCTCCCGGCCGAACGCGGCGAGGACGTCCCCGGCGGCCTCGGCGTCGGCCGGGTCGCCCGCCGTGAACACCCGCAGCTTCCCGGCCCGGGCCATCAGCGGGTTCCCGACGACGCACGCCTCCACCCGGCGCACCCCGAGGGCGGCGAGGCGGTCCGCGGCGTCCCGCGAGTAGGCGGGCGACACGGTCGAGGTGTCCACGAGCAGCGCGCCGGGCCGCAGCCGCCCCGCGAGCGCCCCGAACACGACCTCCTCGACCGCGGCCTCGTCGGCGAGGCTGACCACGACGACGGCCGCGCCGTCCACCGCGTCCCCGGCCGTCGCGGCCGCGGCGGCGCCCGCCGCCGTCAGCGGCTCCGCGCGGCTCGCCGTCCGGTTGTGGACCGTGAGCGGGAAGCCCGCCTCGAGCAGCGCGTGCGCCATCCCCGAGCCCATGCCGCCCAGCCCGACGAACGCCACCGCCCGCCGCTCCGCGCCCGTCCCCGCGCCCGTCTCGGTCGCCGCCCCCGTGCCGGTCTCCGTGTTCGCGTGCATCCCGCCGCCTCCTCGGTGTCGGTCTCCGGCGCCGATGCTGGGCGGCGGGGCTTGAAGGCGGGTCGAGGACCGCTCGCCCCAGCCGCCCTCGACCGGGTCTCGATCCGCCGTTCCTAGCGTCCCGGGCATGACCGACGCAGCGACCGCCGTGCTCATCGTGGGCGCGGGCCCCGCGGGCCTGACCGCCGCCCTGGAACTGACCCGGCGCGGGGTGCCGTGCCGCGTGGTGGACCGGACGCCCCGGCCGGCCGCCGCGACCGGCTGCTACATGCTGTGGCCCCGCACCCTGGGCGTCCTGCACCGGGCGGGCGCGCCGGTCGGCGAGCTGGCCCGGTCCGCCGTGACCCTGCGCCGCAAGGTGTTCCACCTCGGCGGGGAGTCCTTCGCGCACTCCATGGCCGACGAGGACGGCCGCTGGCCGCTGCCGCTGACCCTGCCGCAGCCGGTCACCGAGGACGTCCTGACCCGGGCGCTCGCCGCGCGCGGCGTCCCGGTGGAGCGCCCGGTGCTCGCCGCGTCCGTCCGCCAGGACGCGGACGGCGCCGACGTCGAGCTGCGGCGCCCCGGCGGCGTCGAGCGGGTCCGCGTCCGGTGGGTCGTGCTCGCGCAGGGCGCGGCGGACGACGGGCTGCGCACCGCCCTCGGCTTCGGCTGGTCGGGCGAGGCGGTCCCCGGCGTCCGCATGTTCCACCTGGACGTCGACCTCGGCGGCGTCCTCCCGCTGCCGCCCGAGGAGGAGCACATCTTCCTCGCCGACCACCGCAACATCGGGTTCGTCCCGCTGCCGGACGGCCGCCACCGCCTCTTCACCATGGAGCCCGACCCCGACCCCGCCGACTGGTCGGCGCCGGACTGGTCCGCGCTGGCCGGCACGGTCCGCGCGGTCACCGGGATGACCGGCGATCCCCGGTACACGGGGCCGGTCTGGCGGTCCCGTCCCGCGCGCGGCCTCGCCGGGCGGTTCCGCTCGGGCCGCTGCTTCGTCGTCGGCGAGACCGCCAAGACCGTCCCCATGCCCGTGCACGGGTTCAACGGCGGCGTGCAGGACGCCCACGACCTCGCCTGGAAGCTCGCCGACGTCGAACGCGGCGTCACCGGCGAGGCGGTGCTCGACTCCTACGACCACGAGCGCCGCGCCGTCGCCCGCGCCACCATCGAGCACGCGTCCCGCATCCTCGCCTACGGCACCCACCCGGACGCCGAGGCGCTGCACGGCCCCCGCGTCCGCACCGCCACCCACGACGTCCGCACCCAGCCGCCCGTCCGCTACCCGGCGGGGGAGCTGTGCCGCGACGCCGCCGACCTGCCCGGCCCCGCCGCCGGGGAGCGGCTCCCGGACCCGCCCGTGCGCGGCCCGGACGGCGCCGGGGCGCCGCTGTCGGAGACGCTCGGCGCCGACTGGGCGCTCGTCGCGCTCACCGGGCTCGCCGGCCTGGACGGCCCCGGCACCGACACCGTCCGGGTGCGCGCCCTCGCCGACGCCTACCCGGAGCTGCGGACCTGGCTGCTGACCCCCGGCGAGCCCCGCCCCGGCGAGACCGCCGACCCGGACGGCGCCCTGCACCGCGCCGTCGACGCGGACGGACCCCGGCTGTACGTCGTCCGCCCGGACGGCCACATCGGGTTCCGCGGCCCGCTGCACGACCTGACCGCGCTGCGCGGCTACCTCGGCCGCGTCTTCGCCTGACCGCCCCGCCCCCCGCGCCCGAGAGCTAGGAGCCGCCCCGTGTCCCGAACCCGATCCCGCACCGGCCGCGCCGGTGCGGCCGCCACCGTCGCCGCCGCGCTGGCCGGGGCGCTCGTCGCCGCGCCGCCCGCGGCGGCCGCCGGCCCCGGGTGGTCGCCCGAGCGGCGCCTCGACGGGCCGAGCCCGTTCGCCGACTGCACCGCCGACGCGTCCCCCGGCGACACCTTCACCCTGCACGCCGAATCGGAGTCGCACCTCGCCGTCGACCCGCGCCGCCCGTGGCGGCGGGCCGTCGCCTACCGGCAGGACCTGTGGGCGAGCGGCAGCTCGCGCGGCATCGTCGTCGCGTCCACCGCCGACGGCGGCCGCACCTGGCGCCGCACCGTGCTGCCCGGCGTCGGCGCCTGCGCGGGCGGCGCCAACGGCCGCGCCACCAACCCGTGGGTGGCGTTCGGGCCGAGCGGCGTCCTGTACGCGACGGTCAGCGCCACCGGGCAGGACGCGACGGGCGTCGTCGTCAGCCGGTCGTGGAACGGCGGCCGCACCTGGAGCGACCCCGTCACCCTCACGAACGACCCGCGCCCCCGCTACTTCAACGACAAGTCGACCGTCACCGTCGACCCCCGCGACCCGCGCCGCGTGTACGCCGTGTGGAACCGCCGGGACGTCGACGGCGGCACCCACGACCTGCTGCTGGCCGTCAGCGACGACGGCGGGCGCACGTTCGCCGAGCCGCGCTCGATCCACCGTCCGCAGACGCCCGGCGCGGGCACCTTCGGCGGGCAGGTCGTGGTGCTGCCCGACGGCCGCCTCGTCACGGTGTTCCTGGAGAACGAGCACCCGGTGGGCGGCGGCCCGCACCCCGGCGACCTGCCCGAACGGGTCCGGGTGCTGCGCTCGGCCGACCGCGGCGCGACGTGGAGCGCCCCCGTCACCGTCGCCGACGTCGAGATGAACACGCCGATCCTGCCCGACCACCCGCCGTACGTCCCGATGATGGCGCCCGGCTCCGTCCCCGACATCGCCGTGGACGGCCGCACCGGCGAGGTCTACGTCGTGTGGGGCGAGGCTGGGTTGTCGCGGAGCCTCAGCGCGGTCGGCCTGTCCGCGTCCGAGGACGGCGGCGCCACCTGGACGCCGCGCCGCAAGGCGAACCTCACGCCGGACTCGGACGAGTACGGCTCCGGGCAGGCGTTCCTGCCGCAGGTCGACGTCGCGGCGGACGGCACCGTCGGGGTCAGCTACTACGACTTCCGCGGCAACACTCCCGAGGCGGGCGCGCCCGCCGCGGTGTGGCTCGCGACCTGCCGCGCCGGCGACTGCGCCGCCGCCGGGAAGTGGACCGAACGGCGGCTCGCCGCACCGGCCGACCTGGCCGCGGCGCCGTACTGGTTCGGCGGCCCCTACATCGGCACCTACACCGGGCTCGCGCACGCCGGACGCGGGTTCGTCGCCGCGCTCGTCACCGGCGGCGCCCCCGGCGACCCCACCCGCGTCGTCGTGACCCGGCCGCACCGGGCCCGATGACACCAGCACCGCACCTCGTCCGCGAGGAGCCGAATCCGCGAGGAGCCGACATGCGCCTGTACCTGTTCCGCACCGGGACGCTCGTGGCCACCGGGGCCCCGATCGCCTGCTACCTGATCCAGACCGACGACGGCGTGAACGTCCTCGTCGACACCGGCTACCCCCGGGCGCGCGCCGGCCGGTACGCGCCCGGGTCCCCGGAGCCCATCCGCGTCGAGGCCGGCGAGGACGTCGTGTCCCGGCTGGCCGAGGTCGGGCTCGCGCCGCAGGACGTCCACATGGTCGTCTGCTCGCACCTGGACCCCGACCACGCCGGCAACCACGACGCGTTCCCGGACGCCGAGTTCGTCATCCAGCGCGAGCACCACGAGCTGGCGCTGTCGGGGACGGTGCCCAGGCTGGAGATGACGCGCTCCGCCTGGGACCGCCCGGAGCTGAAGTACCGCCGCGTCCAGGGCGACACCGAGCTGCTGGCCGGGATCGACCTGCTGGAGACGTCCGGGCACATCGCCGGGCACCAGTCGCTGCTGGTGCGGCTGCCCGACACCGGGCCCGTGCTGCTCGCGGTGGACGCGATCCCCGAGCGGGCCGCCCGCAACGCCGAGACCCGGCCGATGTACCCGTTCGACGTGGACGAGCCCGCGACCCGCGCCGCCACCGCGCGGCTGATGGACCTGGCCGAGGCGACGGGCGCGCTCGTGGTGCACGGGCACTGCGCCGAGCAGTGGCCCGAGCTGACGACCGGGCCCGCCTACTACTCCTAGAGGGGACGACAGATGCGCGTACTGTTCGTGACGGTCCCGTGGCCGACGAACTTCCATGTCCTGGCGCCGCTCGCGTGGGCGCTGCGCGGCGCGGGCCACGAGGTGCGGATCGCGTCCGGTCCCGGGCTGACCGACGCCGTGGGCCGGTCCGGGCACCAGATCGTCGAGTGCGGGCCGGACGGCGACGTCGCGCCGCTGTTCGCCGAGCGGGTCGGGCCGATGTACGACATCGACTGGAGCGACCGCGACCCGGCGGCGGCCGAGGCGGACGCGGAGGCGGTCGTCGGCGTCTTCGCCGGCATCGCCGACCGGATGGCGGACGACCTCGTGGCGTTCGCCCGGTCGTGGCGCCCCGACCTCGTCGTGCACGAGCCGACGGCCGCGGCGGGCGCGCTGGTCGCGGCGGTGCTCGGCGTCCCGTCCGTCCGGCACCTGTGGGGGCCGGACGTCACCGCGCCCGTCGAGCACCTGCACCGGCGGCTGCTCACCCCGCTGTGGGAGCGGTTCGGGCTGACCGAGGTGGACCTCGGCGGGGAGCTGACGCTCGACCCGGGCCCGGCGTCGCTGCGGGAGGCGGGCACGCCCGACCACCGGCCCGTCCGCTACGTCCCGTTCAACGGCCCCGGCGAGATCCCGCGCTGGCTCGACGCCCCGGCCGCCCGGCCCCGGGTGCTCGTCACCTGGGGCACCGCGATGTCTCGGATGGGCCGCCCCGACGCGTTCTGGCTGCGCGAGGCCGTCGCTTCGGTCGCGGCGGAGCTCGCCGGGGACGACCTGGAGGTGCTCGTCGCGCGCGCCGCGGACCAGGCGGAGCTGCTCGGCCCGGTCCCGGACGGGGTGCGGGAGCTGGAGCAGGTGCCGCTGCACGCGATCCTGCCGACCTGCGCGGCGGTCGTCCACCACGGCGGCAGCGGGAGCACGCTGGGCGCGGTCGCTGCGGGCGTGCCGCAGCTCGTCGTCGCGCTCTCGCCCGACCAGGTGCGCAACGCGCTGCGGATCGAGGCGAGCGGCGCCGGGCTGATGCTGCTGCCGCGCGACGGCGGCGCCGCGGCCGTCCGCGCCGGGACCGGGCCGCTGGTACGGCGGCTGCTGGCCGACCCGTCGTTCGGCGCGGCGGCGGCGCGGCTCCGCGCCGAGCTGGCCGCGCAGCCCGCCCCCTGGGAGATCGTCGCCGACCTGGAGCGGCTCGCGCAGCGGGCCGTGCCCGCCTGAGGAGGACCCCGCCATGCGCATCCTGTTCACCAGCTGGGCCTGGACCACGCACTTCTACCCGATGGTCCCGCTCGCCTGGGCCGCCCGGGTCGCCGGGCACGACGTCCGCTTCGCGGCGCCGTCCGACCTGGTGCCGTCGATCACGGCGTCCGGGCTGCCCGCCGTCACCGCGGGGGAGGACTTCGACATCGTCGGGGACTTCCAGGAGCGGATCGTCACCGTGATGGACTACGAGAACGACCACGCGCGCGGCGAGGCCGAACTGGCCGAGCGGCACGCCGCGCGCAGCCGCGCCGTCATGGAGCACTACACCGCGATCGCCGCCGCGATGACGCCCGGCCTGCTCGACTACGCCCGCGCGTGGCGCCCGGACGCGGTCGTGTACGACCCGCTCGCGTGGGCGGGCGTCCTGGTGGCGGACGACCTGGGCGTCCCGGCGGTGCGGAGCCTGTTCGGGCCCGACCTGTCGGCCGCGATCCGGCCCGAGTACACCGACGTCCTGGACCCGCTGCTGGAGTCGCTCGGGCTGGACCGGCCGGCGTCCACGCTCGGCGACCTGACCGTCGACCCGTGCCCGCCGTACGTCCAGATCGACGCGCCGGTGCGGCGGCAGCACATCCGGTTCGTGCCCTACAACGCGCTGCCGGTCGTCCCGCCGGCGGCGCACGAGCCCGGCCGGTCCGGGCGCCCCCGGGTCTGCCTGACCTGGGGGACCACCACCGACCGGATGGTGGGGGAGACGGCGTTCCTGCCGCCGAACGTGCTCGAGGCGATGCTGTCGCTGGACGCCGAGCTGGTCATCGCGATCGCGGCCCGCCAGGAGCACCTGCTGCCGGACCTGCCGCCGGAGGTGACGATCGCGAAGTCCGTCCCGCTGGACGTGCTGCTGCCCACCTGCGACCTGGTGGTGCAGCGCGGCGGCTCCGGGACGAGCCACACCGCCGCCCTGTACGGGGTGCCGCAGCTCATCCTCCCGCTGATGCCCGACACGCTCCTCACGGCGCGCACGTTCTGCTCGTCCGGCGCGGGCGTTTTCCTCCGCCCGGACGAAGCCGACGCGGAAACAATTCGGGAAAACGCGGCGCGCATTCTCGAGCCCGATTCGTCGTTCCGCCGGCAGGCCCGCGCGCTCGCCGACGACATGGAGCGGCTGCCGCGCATGCCGGACGCGGTGCGGGCGCTGGAGGAACTGGCGGCCTGACGCGAGAGCGCTCGTCCCGCCCGGCCGCGGCCGGGCGGGCGGGACGACGTCATGCGCGGGGTGACGTCATGCGCGGGGTGACGTCATGCGCGGGGCTCGGCGAGCGCCCGCGCGGTACGGCGTCCCCAGGTGCTGTAGCGGCGCCGCCGGACGAGGGCGGGCGCGAGCCGGGCGAGCCGGGCGCGGGCCCGGTAGTCGAGCCCGGGAACGTGGACCGGGCGCCCGGCGGCCACCGCCGCCAGCCCCTCCCGGACCACGTCGTCGGCCTCCAGCACCCGGCCGATCCGCTTGCCCCGGTGCCCGGAGGCGTCGTGGACGCCGGTGCGGACGGCGCCCGGGCACAGCGCCGTCACGTGCACGCCCAGCCAGGTCACCTCGCCGTGCACCGACTCGCTGAACGCGACGAGGAACGCCTTGCTGGCCCCGTAGGCCGCGCCGCCGGGCGCGGGCGCGAACGCGCCGGTCGAGGCCACGTTCAGCACCCCGCCGCCGCCGCGCGCCGCCATCGGGCCGACCGCGGCGCGGGTCAGCCGCACCGCCGCCGTCACGTTCAGCGCGACGAGCGCGTCCAGCGCCGCCGGGTCCTGGTGCGGGAGCGGGCCGATGCCGCCGACGATCCCGGCGCAGTTCACCAGCAGGTCGACCGGGCGTGCGGGGTCGCCCAGCCGGGCCTCGACGGCGGCCAGCCCGGACGGGTCCGCCAGATCGGCCGGCAGGGGCTCGGCGGTGACGCCGTGCGCGGCGCAGAGCCCGTCCGCCAGCTCCGTCAGCGCGTCCGCGCGCCGCGCCACCAGGACCGGCGAGGTGCCGCCGGCGGCGAGCGCGCGGGCGAAGGCGGCGCCCAGCCCGCCCGACGCCCCGGTGATGAGTGCGGTCCTGTAGCGAGTCACCCGAGAAACATAACCCCGGGAAATTCGAATCGTCCAGGAATGCTTTTCTCCAATTGTCCTCTAGCCGTTTTCGAGCGGTGCGCGGAACGCTGATCCGCGGTGCCGCCCGCAGAAGGCCGGGCGCCCTTTCCGCACGGGACGGTGACGATGGTCGAGATTCTGCTGCCGGTGGCGCTGCTCGCCGGCGGCCTCGCCGCGGGAGCGCTGGTGCTGTCCGCGCTCGGCGGGGCGCCGATGCTGCTCGCGCTGCCCGCCGACAGCTACCTGCCGGTCCACAAGTTCCTCGTCACGCGGTTCGACCCGTTCATGCCGATCTGCCTGCTGGCGGCGCTGGTCTGCGACGCGCTGCTGGCGGCGGTCGGGGACGGCGGCGCGACCCGCGCCATGGCCGGGGCGGCCGTGCTCCTGTACGCCTCCGTGGTGGTCGTGTCGGTGACCAAGAACGTGCCGATCAACCGGTGGGTGGCGGGCCTGGACCCGGCCGCGCTGCCGGACGACTTCGACAGCATGGAACCCCGCGTCCGCTGGCGGAACTGGAACCTCGTCCGCACGGTCCTCGCGGTCCTCGGCCTCGCGGTGAACACGGCGCTCGTCGGGGTGCTGCTGTGAGCCGGGCGCGGGTGCTGGTCCACCACCGGGTCCCCGACGGCCGCCCGGACGCGGTCGAGACCGCCTACCGGTCCGCCGTCCGCGGCCTCGCGGGCGTCCCCGGGCTGCTGGGCACCGAGCTGCTGGACGTCCCGGGGGACCCCGCGGCGCGCGTCCTGCTCATGGACTGGACGAGCGCCGAGCACTACCGGGCCTGGGAGGAGCGGCACCGCGCGGCGGGGCACCCGTCGCCGCTGCGCCCGTTCCAGGACCGCGACCGCCCCGGCGGCCACCACCACCTGTTCGTCCTGGCGGCGGAGTACCCCGCCGCGCTGCCCGAAGACAAGGAGATCCCCATCCCATGACCCGGACCTGGTTGACCACGGCGCGGGCGGCGGCACTGGCCGTGCTGCTCGCGGTCGCGGCGGTCGGAGCGGGGGCGCCCGCGCAGGCGGCGCCCGCCGAACCGTCCCGCCTCGGCCCGGCGCCCGTCCTCAACGTGCACGTGACGCCGGACGGCTTCGTCGTGCCCGGCCCGAACCCGCGGCCCGGCGGCCCGGTCACCTTCCGGGTGACCGCCGAGGGCGCCCACGGCTACTGGTGGAACGTCTACAAGCTGCTGGACGGCGCGACGATCGACCAGTTCGTCACCTGGAACGCGGAGCGCGGCTCCGACGACCCCGAGGTGGCGCGCGCCGCGATGAAGAACCTCTACCGCTACGTCGAGTGGTCGGGCGGCGCGAAGGTGTACCCCGGCAAGCCGCTGGAGCTGACCCAGACGCTGACTCCTGGAACGTACTACTTCGGCTCGCTGGCCATCCCCGGCCCCCAGGGCGCCGCCCCCGAACCGGCCGCCGCGGACGGCGGCGTCTCCGCGCGGGTCGCGGCGCCCGCCCCGGACGCCCTGCCGGCCGCGAAGGCCGCCGTGCGGGCGCAGGAGCCGTCGGTCTTCGGCTGGCTCGACATCACCGACGAGTACCGGCCGGCCCGGCTGCCGCGGGTCGACGGCCTCGTCTACATGACCGAAATGGGCGGCCGCGACGTCATGATCGCCCCGCGCCGGCTGCCCGCGCGGGGCCGGGTGTGGGTGATCAACCACACCCGGCAGCCGCAGGAGACCGTGTTCATGGACCTGCGGGACGGCGCGACGCACCGCGACGTCCGCGCGTACTTCGACGCCCAGCTGGACGGCCGCCCGCTGCCGCCGCGCCCGTTCGGCGACTCCATCGGCGGGATGCTCGCGCTGTCCCCGGACAAGCAGATCATCATGGGGTACGAGATGCCCGCGGACACCTACGGGCTGTTCTCCTGGCTGCGCGACTCCGACACCCTCCTGGACGCCGCCGCGACCGGCATGACGAGCGTGATCGACCTGCGCTGACCGGCGCCCGGCGAGACGCCGAAGCGGCCGGCGGGACCTCCCGCCGGCCGCTTCCGCCGTTCCCGCGCCGTCAGACCAGGGCGAGGAGGCGGTCCACCGCCGTCGCCGGGGCGGGCTGCGCCGCGTTCTCCGCCCGCAGCGCCTCCGCGGCCGCCGCGTACGCGGGGCCGTCCAGCACCGCCGCCGCGGCGGCCCGGACCACGGCGGGCGACAGCTCCGCGAACGCGACGCCGCGCGCGGCGCCCGCCGCCTCGAGCCGCTCGGTGTTGAGCGGCTGGTCCCCGATCGACGGGATCGTCACCTGCGGGACGCCCGCCGCGACCGCCGCCAGCGCCGTCCCCGGCCCGCCCTGGTGCACCACCAGCGAGCAGCCCGGCAGCAGCAGGCTCAGCGGCATGGACTCCACGACCCGCACGCCGTCCGGGACCGGCTCCACCAGCTCCCGCTGCCCCTTCGCGATCGCCAGCACGACCTCCGCGTCCAGGTCCGCGACGCCCGCGAGGACGGCCCGCAGCGGGTCGAGGTGGCCGGCCGTCTTCGCGAAGGTCGTCCCCCACGTGACGCACACCCGGCGCCGCGCCGGCGGCTCCGCGAGCCACCCGGGGACCGTCTCCGGGCCGTTGTACGGGACGTGCCGGACGGCGTGCGCGTTCCCGGCGCCCGGGATCTGCAGGGTCGGCGGGCACGGGTCGACGGTGAGGTCGCCGTGCGGGCGCACGTCGGTGAGGCCCAGCCGCGCCCACACCGGGTCGAGCAGCTCCCGCTCGTCGGGGTGCCGCGCGTACGTGTAGTCCACCCCGTACAGGTGGCGGACGGCCGGGACGCCGAGCCGCGCCGCCGCGATGAGCCCGGCGTACGCGCGCGGTTCGTACACCACCGCGTCGCAGCGCCGGTCCCGTGCGAACCGGGTGACGCCGTCGGCCAGCCGCTCGCCGACCGTCGCGAACATCGTCACCGCGCGGGCCGACCGCGCAGCCGGGGCGTCGTCGACCGACGCGCCGCGCCAGAACACGCCCGCGTCGACGTCCTCGCCGATCACCACCGGATGCAGCCCGGTGCCCGCGACGTACTCCGCGAAGGACGGCTGGCACGCCACCCGGACCTCGTGCCCGGCGGCGCGCAGCGCCCAGCCGAGCGGGACCATCGGCAGGTAGTGCGACGCGGTCGCCCACGTCGTCATCAGCACCCGCATCGCTTCCTCACCCCTCCACCGGGACGGCGGGCAGGGTCCCGCCGTCGGTCGACCGCCAGGCCACGAACCCGTCCGGGCGCACCAGCACCGCGCCGTCCGGGGGCAGCCCGTGCCGGGCCGGGAACGTCCCGCCCGGGTCCTCCACGTCCACGCCCAGGACGAACGTCCGGACGTCCGGCCCGGCGCCCTTCGCCCAGTGCGCGCCCTCCGGGCCGGTGACCAGCGTGTGCTCCGGCCCGTACAGGTCGAGGCTGGACACCGGGCGGCCCGCCAGCTCCAGCGGGACGTGCGGCGCGCGGGTGCCCGGCTCCCCGGACAGCTCCGCGGGCTCGACGGCCGCCGGGCCGCCGCCCGTCCCGTACCGGTAGCCGAAGACCACCGCCTCGTAGGAGGCGGTGCTCTCCGGGCGGCCCGGCACGTCCCGCCCGGTCCGGACGTGCAGCTGGTGCAGGGCCTGCGCGAGCGTCAGCCACGCGACGGGCCGCCGCTCGGCGTCGTACCCGTCCAGCAGGGCGTCCGCCTCGCGCGCCGGTGCGCCGGCGGCCGCGGCGAGCCGCCACGCGAGGTTGTGCGCGTCCTGCACGCCGGTGCTGGCGCCGAGGGCGCCGCTCGGCGGCATGACGTGCGCGGCGTCGCCGGCCAGCAGCACCCGGCCGGCCCGGAACCGGTCGGCGACCCGCGCCGCGATCTCGTAGCCGAGCACCGTCGTGCCGTCCGGGAGCTGCGGGACGAGCGCGACGGCCGCGTCCGGGAGCCCCGCCATCGCCCGGACCGCCGCGACGCACCGGGCCTCGTCGAAGTCGGCGAGGGACTCGCCGCGCTCGGGCCGGAACGGGATGCTGAGCACCCAGCCGTCCGCCGCGTCGTGCCGCAGCAGGACGGTGCCGGGGGCGGGGCGGTCCAGGTTCGCGATGTCGATCCGCCGGCCCCGCAGGACGGGCTCCAGGTCGGCGCGGAACACGAACGTCGCGGTGTGGCCGAGCGCCCCGGGGCCGTCCGACCCGACGCCGAGCGCGGCGCGGACCGGGCTGCGGTGCCCGTCCGCGCCGACGAGCCGGTCGGCGGCGACGCGGTACCCGCCGCCGTCGCCGGTCCGGACGGTCGCGACGACGCCGTCGCCGGTGTCGGTGAAACCGGTCAGCTCGTGCCCGAACCGGAGCACCGCGCCCAAGTCCGCCGCGCGGGCCGCGACGATCGCCTCGAGCCGGTCCTGCGAGATGGTCGCCCACGCGCACGGCCCGATCCGCTCGTCCGCGGTCTCGGGTTCCAGCGGCACCCGCCGCAGCTCCGGTCCGGCGAGGGTCTCCGCGCGGACCAGCAGCGAGTCGCCGCCCAGCTCGTAGGTGCAGGCGGCGCGGATCGCCGGCTCGATCCCGAGCCGCCGGTACAGTTCGACGGTGCGCGGGTTCACCGCCCGCGCCCGGGGGTGCGCGAGCGCGTCCGTCCGGCGTTCCAGCAGCGTCACCGGCACGCCGTGCCAGGCCAGGAAGGCGGCGGCCGACAGGCCGGTCAGGCCGCCTCCCGCGATGAGAACCGAAGTCCGTTCCATTCGCTCCCTCCCGTGCCGCGCCGCGGGCGGACGCGCGCGGCGGCAGTCTCACCGGCGCGGTTCGAGCCCGGCTGGAGCTTCGCTGGGTCCGCGCCGGCGTCCAGCCTCCTTCGAGCGGCCCGCGAACCGGGTCCGGCACGCTCGGGATCCATGGATGGCGAAGAACCTCAGGACGTCGTCGAAACGTTGTGCCGCCGCTCGGCGGAGCTGCTGGCGAGCCTGCCCGGCCCGGTCCGGCGGCTCAGCCTCCAGAGCGGGGAGGCCCGGCTGGAGCTCGAGTGGCCCGAGCCGGCGGCCGCACCGGCCGCCGCGGCCGCCCCGGCGGCGGGGACGGGCGGCCCCGCGGCCGTCCCCGCCGCCGGGCCCGCCGCCGAACCCGAGGACGACCGGGACTACCTGCGCGCCCCGATGGTCGGCACCTTCTACCGGGCGCCCGCGCCGGGCGCCGACAGCTTCGTCGCCGAGGGCGACGTGGTCGCGGCGGGCAGCCAGATCGCGATCATCGAGGCGATGAAGCTGCTCAGCCCGGTCAACGCCGACCGGCCCGGACGCATCCTGGAGGTGCTGGTCGAGGACGGGTCCCCGGTCGAGTACGACCAGCCGCTGTTCGCGATCGCCGCCGAAGCGGACGAGGCCGGGAGGGCCGCGTGAACCCGGGCGGGCCGCTGCGGGTCCTGTTCACCACCTGGGCGTGGCCGTCGCACTACTTCCCGATGGTGCCGCTGGCGTGGGCGTTCCGCGCCGCCGGGCACGAGGTGCTGGTCGCGAGCCAGCCCGCGCTCGCCGGGACGATCGCCCGGTCCGGGCACCCGGCCGTGGCGGTGGGGTCCGACCTCGACATCGTCGGCTACCACCGCACCGAGCACGCCGGGCTGCGGGTCACCCGCGACGCCGAGCCGCCGGCGGCCTGGAACGCGGCGAAGCGCGCCCGCGTCCAGCAGGGGTTCGCGAAGTTCGCCGAGATCGCCGACCTGATGGCCGACGACCTGCTGGACGTGGCGCGCCGGTGGCGCCCGCACCTCGTGGTGCACGACCCGCTCACCTACGCGGGCCCGCTGGTCGCCGGGCTCGTCGGCGTGCCCGCCGTCCGGTCGCTGTTCGGGCCGGACTTCAACGTGGACATCGCCGACCTCGAGTCCGCCGCGGCGCAGCCGCTCGCCGACCGGTTCGGCGTGGACCGCATCGACCCGCTCGGCGACCTCACCGTCGACCCCGTGCCGGGCGCGCTGCAGTTCCCCGCGCCGCTGCGCCGCCTGCACGTCCGGTACGTCCCGTACAGCGGGCAGCCGAACATGCCGGGCTGGGCGCTCGACCCGCCGGACCGCCCCCGCGTCCTGGTGAGCTGGGGCACCACCACCGCCAAGTTCAGCGCGGAGCACGCGGCCCGGCTGCCCGAGGTGGTCGCCGCGCTCGCCGGGCCGGACGCCGAGGTGGTGTTCGCGGTCACCCCCGACCAGCGGGCCCTCGTCCCGGACGTCCCGGACGGGGTCCGGCTCGTGGAGTCGGCGCCGCTGGACGCGCTGCTGCCGGGCTGCTCCGCCGTCGTCCACCAGGGCGGCGCCGGGACGACGCTGACGGCGGCGCTGCACGGCGTCCCGCAGCTCGCGGTCGTGCAGACCCCCGACCAGGTGGTCAACGCGATCCCGCTGGAGAAGTCCGGGGCGGGCGCGTTCCTGGTCCCGGACGAGACGACCCCGGACGCGCTGCGCGACGGCGCAGCCCGGCTGCGCACCGATCCGTCGGCGGCCGCCGCGGCGCGCGGGCTGGCCGCCGAGATGCGGGGCCGGCCGTCCCCGGCCGCCGCCGTCCGGACGCTGGAACGGCTCGCGCACGGCGAAGGAGAGACGACGTGAAGCGCACCCTCTCGGACCTCGCGGTCTTCGGCGGGGACCCCCTGTTCGGCGAGACCCTGCACACGGGGCGGCCGAACCTCGGCGACACCGCGGCCT
The DNA here is from genome assembly GCF_003947565.1 of Actinomadura sp. WAC 06369. NCBI lineage: Bacteria > Bacillati > Actinomycetota > Actinomycetes > Streptosporangiales > Thermomonosporaceae > Actinomadura > Actinomadura sp. WAC 06369. The sequence goes on from NZ_QHJN01000094.1 coordinate 26,841, forward strand.
TCCTGGACCGGGTCCGCGGCGTCCTGGACCGCCGGTGGCTCACCAACAACGGCCCGCTGGTGCTGGAGTTCGAGCGCCGGGTGGCGGCGCTGGCCGGGGTCGAGCACTGCGTCGCGATGTGCAACGCGACGATCGGCCTCCAGGTCGCCGTCCGGGCGCTGGGACTGACGGGCGAGGTCATCGTGCCGTCGTTCACCTACCCGGCGACGCCGCACGTCCTCGGCTGGACGGGCGCGACGCCGGTGCTGTGCGACGTCGACCCGGTCACCGGGAACCTGGACCCGGCCGCCGTGGAGCGCGCCGTCACGCCGCGGACGACCGGCATCCTGGCCGTCCACGTGTGGGGGCGGCCGTGCTTCCCGCGCGAGCTGGAGGAGGTCGCGGCCCGGCACGGGCTGGCGCTGCTGTTCGACGCCGCGCACGCGTTCGGCGTCACCGCGGACGGCGTCCCGGTGGGCGGCTTCGGAGCCGCGGAGGTGTTCAGCTTCCACGCCACCAAGTTCGTCAACAGCGTCGAAGGCGGCGCGCTCGTGACGAACGACGCCGACCTGGCCGACCGGGCCCGGTCGCTGCGCAACTTCGGGTTCGCGGGCGAGGACGTCGCGGCGGTCGGCACCAACGCCAAGATGAACGAGCTGTGCGCCGCGATGGGCCTCACCTCGCTGGACTCGCTCGACGGGCTGCTGCGCACCAACAGGGCCAACCACGCGGCGTACCGGGAGGGGCTGCGGGACGTGCCCGGGATGACCCTGCACGAGTACCCCGCCGACGTCCGGGCCAACCACCAGTTCGTCGTCGCGGAGGTGGACGAGCGGGCCTGCGTCGGCCGGGACGCCCTGATGCGGGTCCTCGAGGCGGAGAACGTCGTGACGCGTGCGCACTTCTCCCCGGGCTGCCACCGGATGGCGCCCTACAACGCGACCGCGGACCCGGCCGGCTTCCCGCACACCGAGGCGCTCGCGGCGCGGGTCATCACCCTGCCGACCGGCAACGCGGTCGGCGCGCCCGAGATCGGCGCGCTGTGCGGGCTGCTGGACTTCGTCGCCCGCAACGGCGCCGACGTCGCCCGCCGCATGGAGGAGCCCGTCCCGGCCTGACGCCGGCCGCGGGCGGGAGCGAGCGGACGAGAGCGCGCGGACGAAAGGGAGGGGCCCGGCGACATTCGCCGGGCCCCTCGCCCCGTTCGTCCGCCGGTCCGTCAGCCGTCCCCCGCGAACGCCTTCTCGCGGATCCGCTCGGCGATCTCGCCGGGCAGCTGGAACTGCTGGACCTCCGCCATCAGCGCCGTCTCGAAGTGCGCGACGAACCCCTCGGGCGTCGTGGTGTCGGTCGCCCGCGGCGTCGCCAGGTACGGCGCCAGCTCCGTCTCGATGAGGTGGACGCCCTCCTGGACGGACATGTGCCGGGCGACGTCCTCGACCGTGCCGCCCTCGTAGTGGATGACGCGGATCATCAGGCCGCCCTGGATGAACAGCCCCGTGCCCAGCAGCATCCCGACCGGGGCGCCGTCCGCGTCGTGCAGGACGGGCGACTCCGGGCGGCGGAACCGGCTGAACACGTCCCGGATCTCCGCCTCGTGGCCCGGCTTGACGTCATACGTGATCGCCGCGTACGGCATCGGCGGCCTCCCTTCCGCTCTCCGGCGCGCCTTCCCGCGCGCCCTCCCGGTCGCTTTCCCCGGCGCCCTCCCGGACGTTTCTTCCGGCGCCCTCCCGGTCGACGACCCGGCACAGCAGCGCCGGCGGGTCGTCCGGCGCCCGGTACTCCCGCAGCGACGCGGTGACCCGGTGCTGAGCGGCGTCGCGGGCCCACCGGTCGAACGCGTCCGCGTCGGCCCACTCGCTCATCACGACCCGCTGGTCGCCGCACTCCCACAGCTCGTTGCCGAGCAGGCCGGGCGTGCCCGCCATCGCGCGGCTGATGCGGTGGTACTGCGCCGCCAGCTCGTCCGCCCGCTCGCCGGGCCGGTGCCAGACCAGCACCCGGACGCGCCCGGTCGCGGTCACAGGCCGCCGTCCACGTTGACGGTCTCGCCGGTGACGAACGACGACAGCGGCCCCGCGAGGAACATCGCCACCGCCGCGACCTCGGCCGGGGACGCCAGCCGGCCGAGCGGGCTGCGCTTGCGGTACTCCTCCAGCCGCGCCGCCATCCCCGGGTCGGCGGCGTCCTCCGCGTCGGGCTCGGTCGTGTCGACGATGCCGGGCGCGACCACGTTCACCCGGATCCCGCGCGGCCCCAGCTCCTTCGACAGGGACCGGGCGAGCCCGAGCAGCGCCGACTTGGACGCCGTGTAGTGCGCCCGGAGCGGGATGCCCACCAGCGCGGCCTTCGACCCGACGAACACCAGCGACGACCCCTCGCCCAGCAGCGGCAGCGCCCGCTGCGCCAGCAGGAACGCCGAGGTCAGGTTCGTGTCGATCACCCGGCCCCACTCGTCGTCCGGCAGCTTGTCGAACGGGACGTGGCTGATGATCCCGGCGTTGTGGATCAGCGAGTCGAGCCGCCCGAACCGGGTCCTCGCCTCCTCCAGCAGCGCCTCGACGTCCGCGGCGCGGCCCACGTCGGCCTTCACCACCGCGTGGTTCCCGCCGGTCTCGGCGAGCTCCTTGCGGAGCCGCTCGGCCGCGTCCTCGTCGGAGGAGTAGCAGGCGACGACGTCGGCGCCCGACTCCGCCAGCCCCAGCACGATGGCGCGTCCGATGCCCTTCGTGCCGCCGGTCACCAGGTGGGCGCCGCCGGTCACCAGCCGGGCGCCGCCCGGGATCACGGTCGTCATCGCATGCTCCGTTCCGCGGCGGCCTGCTCGACCAGCTTCTTGATCCGCTCCATCTGGACGCGGGTGTTGCGGTTGATGTTGTCGGTCATCCACGCGTCGTCGACCGGCGCCTCCGGGCGCATGTGGAAGTCCTGCACCCAGTGCATCTCCACGCCGCCGTCGACCTCGCGGTACTCCCAGAAGATGCTCATGAACTCGAAGTTGCCGGGCTCGACGCGGCGCGCCCGCACGGTCCGGGTCGCCGGGTCCGGGCGCCGCTCGGACACCCAGCTCCACTGCTTGCCGTTCTCGTCCGGGTGCATCGTCAGCCGGAAGCGGATCGCCCCGTCCTCCTCGGACAGGATCTCCGCCGCGGCGTACTCGCTGAACAGCGACGGCCACGACGCCACGTCGTTGGTCATGTCCCAGACCAGGTCCATCGGGGCGTCGATGACGACCGAGTTCTCGGTGTGCCCGGCCATCACGCGGCCGCCGACTTCAGCGAGTTCACGTGGTCCAGGAAGGCGCGGGGCGTCTCGAGCCCCGTCAGCACGTCGTCGTCCACCTCGATGCCGTACTCCTGGAAGAGCTGCACCGACAGCTCCAGCACGGCCAGCGAGTCGTAGCTCAGCTCGCCGAACGACCGGTCCAGGATGTCGCCGTCCAGGTCGACGTTCTCGTCGTCGCCCGCGCTGGCCCGCATGAGCCGCCGCAGGTCATCAAGCGTGATCTCGCTCATCGTCCTTCTCGATCTCCCTCGCAGTGGCCGGCCGGGGGCCCCGGCCGGGAGGCCGGTCAGCGCGCCGTCCAGCGGTAGAACGGCTCCGCCATGGCGTCCTTCGGCTCTTTCCAGTTCGGGTCGTAGGGGCGGATGTGCTCGGCCAGCCGCGTGTTGATGTCGCCGTACAGCGGGTGGCTCCGCGCCTTGTACAGCGACGGGGCGATGTCCTCGTCCGCCTCCACGAGGTGGAAGTACAGGTCGTGGAACCGGAACAGGCTCCGCGCGGACACACCGATCATGTGCGGCAGGTCCGTGGCGTCGGAGTCGGCGAAGATCTTCGCGACGTCGTCGGCCCGGTCCGGTTCCATCCGGGCGACGATCAGTGTCCGGTGCATGCGCGCTCCCTCGTGTCGGCGGGCTCCATCGGCGGGCTCCATCGGCGGGCTCCGTCCCCAGGGCACCCGGCGGCGCTAGAGCCGCGCTCGAAGGCGACTGGTCGCGCCGCCCGGCGCGGGTCCTTCCAGCGCCGCCCTAGCCGCCTTCGAGGACGCGCCGCGACGATCGGTGGCATGGCCGAAGCTGGAGGCACCACACGATGACGAGCGACGCCGCAGCACTGTTGGAAAGCGTCCGCGACTACCACCGGTCGCGGCCCGAGCCGCGGTTCGAGCCGGGAGTGACGCCGATCCTGCCCTCCGGGGCGGTCCTGGACGAGGAGGACCGGGCCGCGCTCGTGGCCGCCGCCCTCGACCTGCGGATCGCCGCGGGGCGGCACTCGCGCCGGTTCGAGAGCCGGTTCGCCCGGGTCGTCGGCGGCAGCCGCGCCCACCTCACCAACTCGGGATCGTCGGCGAACCTGCTGGCGCTGGCGGCGCTGACGTCGCCGCAGGTGGAGAACCGGCTGCGCCCCGGCGACGAGGTGATCACCGCGGCCGCCGGGTTCCCGACGACCGTCAACCCGATCGTGCACAACCGGCTCACCCCGGTGTTCGTGGACGTCGAGCTCGGCACCTACAACGCCACCCCCGAGGCGGTCGCGGCGGCGATCGGGCCGCGCACGAAGGCGATCATCCTCGCGCACACCCTCGGCAACCCCTGGGCCGCCGACGAGATCGCCCAGATCGCCGCCGACCACGACCTCTGGCTGATCGAGGACAACTGCGACGCGGTCGGCTCCACCTACCGGGGGCAGCCCGCCGGCTCGTTCGGGCACATGTCGACGGCCAGCTTCTACCCGGCGCACCACATCACGATGGGGGAGGGCGGCTGCGTCGTCGTCGGCAACCCCAAGCTCGCGCGGATCGTCGAGTCGTTCCGCGACTGGGGCCGCGACTGCTGGTGCGAGCCCGGCGAGAGCAACCGCTGCCTGAAGCGGTTCGACTACCAGCTCGGCTCACTGTCGTACGGGTACGACCACAAGTACACGTTCTCCCACGTCGGCTACAACCTGAAGAGCACCGACCTGCAGGCCGCGCTCGGGCTGAGCCAGCTGGAGAAGCTCCCCGCGTTCGGCGCGGCGCGCCGCCGCAACTGGGCGGCGCTGCGCGAGGGCCTCGCCGACCTCGAGGACGTGCTGCTGCTGCCGTCCGCGACGCCGGACAGCGACCCGTCCTGGTTCGGGTTCCTCATCACGATCCGCGAGGACGCGCCGTTCACCCGCCGCGAGTTCGTCGCGTTCCTGGAGGAGCGGCAGATCCAGACGCGGCTGCTGTTCGGCGGCAACCTCACCCGGCACCCCGCCTACCAGGAGGTCGAGTACCGGGTCGCCGGCGACCTCGCCAACAGCGACGTCATCACCGACCGGACGTTCTGGATCGGCGTCTACCCGGGCATCACGCCCGAGATGACCGACTACATGGTGGAGTCCGTGCACGAGTTCGTCGGCGCGCGCGTCCGCGCCCGCCAGCCCGCCTGACCCGCGGTCTCCGCCGCCTCCCGGGGACGGGAGCGCCGCGCGAACGAGGACGGCCCCGCCGGGAGCTCCCGTGGGTTCTAGTGATCCCCGCAACACCCTGATCTTCAGGGAGTTGCGGGGATCATGGATTTTGAGGACCTGAAGGCAAGGTTCTTCGAGGCGCTGGACCGGGAGAACGGCAGTATCTCGGGGGCTG
>NZ_QHJN01000095.1:0-32383 GCF_003947565.1 Actinomadura sp. WAC 06369
CGACCCCCGTCCCCGCCCCGCGCGAGGCCCCGGAGGCCGAGCCGCCCGACCGCGCGCCGTCCGACCGCACGCCGTCCGAGGTGTTCGCCCGGTTCGAGCCGCGCTGGGTCGTCTACAACATGTTCAACTTCTGGGCGTACGTCCTCGCCGCCGGTCTCGCCTGGGGCGGCTACTGGCTGCTGAGCGGGTTCGGCGTGAACGTCTCCGGCGCGGTGTCGGGACTCCTCGACCGCGAGGGCGCGGGCCGCGCGCGGGCCGTCGCCGCCGCGTTCGCCGCCGTCAGCGCCGTCGGCGTGCTCGGCCTCGCCGTCACGTACTTCACCGACTACTGGGGCTTCGAGCTCGCCCGCGTCCCCGGACGGGACGGCACCCTCCTGCGGACCCGCCGGGGCCTGTTCACGACCCGCGAGGTCAACCGGGACGAGAACCGGATCCGCGGGGCCCAGATCTCCCAGCCGGGGCTGTGGCTCTGGCTCGGCATGGCCGACACCCGCATCGTCACGACGGGCCTGTCCATGTGGTCGCCGTCCCAGCCGGCGGACATCCTGCCCCGCGGCCCCTTGACGGCGGCCCGGCGCGTCACCGGACGGGTGCTCGGCGGTGCGGACAACCCGCTGGAGGCGGCGCTCCACCCGCATCCGCGCGCCGCGCTGCGCCGCCGTCTCGTGTGGGCCACGACCGCACCGGCCTGCCTCGCGCTCGTCCTGTCCTGGCTCGTCCTGGCGGACGCCCTGCCCGCCGCGGCGCTGTGGGTCCCCGCCGCGCTCTGGCCGTGCGCGCTCGGCGCCGCCGCCGTCGCCTACCGGGCGCTCGGCCACACGATCGCCGGGCCGTACCTCGTCGTCCGGTCGGGGCTCGTCACCCGCTCCACCACGGCGCTGCGGACGTCGGCGGTGAGCACCGTCGTGATCCGCGAGTCGCGGCTGCAGCGCCGGCTCGGCCTGCGGACCGTCTCGGCGATGACCGCCGCCGGGGACGGCGGCTACGACGCCCCGGACATCGGGCGGGACGAGAGCCTGGCGTTCGCCGTCCGGGCCGCGCCGGGGCTCCTCGACCCGTTCGTCTCGGCCGGGGGCGGGGAAGGCGCCGGGTGCGGGCGGGGGGATTCGAACCCCCACGGTGTCGCCACCAACAGGACCTAAACCTGCCGCGTATACCAGGTTTCGCCACGCCCGCGCGCGCCCCCGGAAGGGGGCGCGCTCAGCTTAGCGGCTCGGGCGATCACACCGGCATCGAGTTCGTCCCCTCGTGCTCCGCCGCGGGCTCGGGGGCCGCGTGCGCGGGGCGTCCGCGGAGCATCGCCGCGACGAGGACGGCGGTGCCGGCCAGGGCGGCCGCCGAGCAGAGCAGCGCGGTGCCGATGCCGGACGCGAAGGCGTCGTGCGCCTGCTCGGCGATGCGGGGGCCGAGCCGCGCGGCGACCGCCGGGGACGCCTCGGCCTGCTCGGCCGCGCGGGCCGGGACGCCGGCGAGGTCGAGGTCGGCGCGGTAGGCGGACTGCAGGACGCTGCCGAGGACGGCGATGCCGAGCGCGCCGCCCAGCTCGCGGGCGAGGTCGTTCACGGCCGAGCCGACGCCCTGCTTCGCGGCCGGGACGGCGTCGGTGATCGCGGCGGTCGCGGGGGTCATCGCGAGGCCCATCCCGGCGCCGAGCGGGATCAGCCCGGCGAGCAGCAGCCAGTAGGAGCTGTCGGCGTCCAGGAGGGAGAGCGTCGCCATGGCGGCGCTCACCAGGAGCAGGCCCGCGGTGACGACGCGGCGGTGGCCCAGCCGGGCGGCGAGCCGCGGCGCGACCACCCGGGCGGACGGCATCAGCGCCGCGGCCATCGGGAGCAGGCTCGCCGCCGCGAGGAGCGGGCCGTCGCCCTTCACGATCTGCAGGTACTGCAGGACGATGAACACGAAGCCGAAGAACGCGAAGAACTGCACCGTGATCGAGAGGGTCGCGGCGGAGAACGCGGGGATCCGGAACAGCCGCGGGTCGAGCAGCGGGTTCGGGCGGCGCAGCTCCCAGCCGACGAACGCGGCGAGCAGGACGGCCGCGAGCGCGAAGCCGCCGAGGGTGCGGGCGCTCGTCCAGCCCGCGTGCGGCGCCTCGATGATCGAGTAGACGCCGGCGCCGAGGCCCGCGACGGTGATCAGCGCGCCGGTGACGTCGAGGCGCGGGGCGTCCGGCTCGGCGGACTCGGGGACGACGGCGAGGGTCGCGGCGAGCGCGACGGCGGCGAGCACCACGTTCATCCAGAACACCGACCGCCACGACCAGACCTCCAGGAGGCTCCCGGAGACCAGCAGCCCGAACACGGCGCTGCCGCCCGCGACGCCCGCCCAGGCGCCGACCGCGCGGGCCCGCTCCCGGGCGGGGAAGGTCGCGGTGATCGTGGAGAGGGTGGCGGGCATGACCAGGGCGGCGCCGATGCCGAGCACGCCGCGCATCGCGACGAGCCGGGCGGGGTCGTCGGCGAACGCGGCGGCGGCGGAGCCCGCACCGAAGATCAGCAGCCCGGCGGCGAGGACCCGGCGGCGCCCGTACCGGTCGCCGATCGCGCCGCCGAGCAGCAGCAGCGCGGCGAACACGAGCGCGTAGGCGTCGATGATCCAGGCCAGCTCGGTCTGGGTGGCGCGCAGGTCGCGGGCCAGGGACGGCAGCGCGGTGTTGAGGGACGCGACCGCCGACACGACGGTGGCGAGGGAGAGCATCACGACGGGCAGCACGGCCCGGTGCACGCCCGGTTCCTTGGATCGCATGTCGGTCTCCTTCGGTGGCGACGCCTCGAATGTCGCGGCCGGCGGAGCTATATTTCAACCGTGATGAATAAATCCCGGGGGCGGCGGCGCGGCTCCCCCGACACCCGGGAGGAGATCCTCGCGGTGGCGCGCCGCCGGTTCCTCTCCGACGGCTACGCGCGGGTGACGCTGCGCTCCGTCGCCGCCGAGGCGGGCGTGGACGCCGCGCTGATCAGCTACTTCTTCGGATCGAAGAAGGGCCTGTTCGGCGCGGTGCTCGGGCTGCTGGCGAACCCGCCCGAAGTGCTGGCGGCCGCCCTGCCCGGCGACCTCCCGGGCCTGCCCGAACGCGTCCTGCGCGCGCTGCTGTCCGCCTACGACGACCCCGTCGGCGGCCCGCGGCTCGTGCTGATGGTGCGCACGGCCGTCCAGGAACCGGAGCTGTCGCGGCTGCTCAGGGACGTCGTGTGGCACGAGATGCTGGAGCGGATCGCCGCGCGGATCGGCGGCCCCGACGCGTCCGGGCGCGCCGCCGCGTTCGGCACCCAGCTCTCCGGGGTGGTGTTCGGCCGGTACGTCCTCGCCATCGAGCCGATCGCCTCGATGCCGACCGATGAATTCGTGGCCCGGCAGCTCCCGCCCATGCGCGCCGCCCTGTTCCCGCCGCGCCGCCGCCCCGGCATTTGAAAAGGGGACCTGCGCGGAGAAGCCGGGCGTCCTACTCTGGAGGGTGTCCGTGCGCTGCGCCGCGATGCGCGTGCGCACGGTGACGCCGTGATCGACAACTCGCTGGGGGCGCCGTGAGCGCGACCTTCACCCACCGCGTACTGCCGTACGACGGGGTGGACGAGTTCCTCGCCGGCGCCGTCCCGTTCCTCGGCGAGGGGCTGGCGGCGGGCGACCGCGTCCAGGTCGTCTGCGGGCTCGGCCTGGAGGTGCTCCTGCGCGACGCCCTCGGCGACGACGCCGGGGCGATCCGGTTCAGCGACGCGGCCCGCTGGTACGCGCACCCCTCGCGGACCCTCGCCGACTGCCTCAGCGACGCCGAGGAACTGGACGGCGAGGGGCGGCGGCTGCGGCTGCTCGGTGAGCCCGTGTGGGCCCGGCGGCGGCCGCTGGAGGTCCTCGAATGGCAGCGGGTCGAGGCGATCCTCAACATCGCCTTCCGCGGGACCGGCGCCGCGATCATGTGCCCGTACGCCGCGACGCTCCCGCCCGGCGTCGTCGCGGCGGGCCGCCGGACGCACCCCGAGACCGTCCGGGGAGCGCGCGCCGTGCCGAACCCCGGGTACATCGACCCGGGCGCGTTCAGCGCGCGGTGCGACCGCGAACCGCTGCCGCCGCCGCCCGCCCACGCGGACGAACTGAAGATCGACCGTCCGGACCTGTACTGGCTGCGCGCCTACGTCGCCGAGTACGCGCGCCGCACCCCGCTGCCCGACGAGGACCTGCAGCGCCTCCTGGTCGCCGTCACCGAGGTCGTCACGAACGCGGAGCGGCACGGCGCGCCGCCCCTCATGCTGCGGATGTGGACGGACGCGGCCGAGGACGCGCGCGGCGACCCGGCGTTCGTGTGCGAGGTCTCCGACGGGGGCCGCTGGTCCGCGGGGGCCGGGTTCGGGCTCGTCCCGCCGCGCCGGTCCGAGGCGGGCGCCTGCGGGCGGTTCGGGCTGTGGGCGGTGCGGCTGCTGTGCTCGCTCGTCCAGATCCGGACGGGCCCGGCGGGGACGGTGGTGCGGTTGCGGCTGACCCTGCCCGGCCCGCTTTCCGATCCCGTGCCCGGTTTCCGGCCCGGTCCGGGCGACGGAGGGTGATGGACTCCGTGCAACGAGCTTCCAAATGCCGCCGGACGGCGTACCCTGGACCCATCCACGACGACTCGATGGGCAGGCCATGGAGACACCCTGGTTCGCCAAGCGACACGTGAGCGAGATCCGGCCGGGCGACCACGGCTGGCTGGCCTATTCCGGCTTCGAGGAGCGCGACCGGGTCATCGGCCCGTTCGTGCGCGAGGGGCTGGCGACGAACGAGAAGGTCGTGTACGTCACCGACGCGCCCGCCGACCGGCTGCCCGGTCTCGGCGCCGGGGTGGACGCGGCCGCTTTCCAGCGGTCCCGCCAGCTGCGGGTGATCTCGCGGCGCGACGCGTGCCTCGACCGCGCCGGCGGGTTCGAGCCCGCGCGGATGCTCGACACCCTCGCCGGCGAGGTCGGGTCGGCGTTCGGGCAGGGCTTCCGGGCCGTCCGCATCACCACCGACTACAGCTGGCTGCTGAACGATCCCGGCGTCGCCGACCTCCCCGGCGTCCTCGGCTGCGAGCACCGCGTCGGCGACGCCGTCTCGCCCAGCACCATGGCGATGGCGGTGTGCCAGATCGACCGCTGCGCCTGCCCGCCCGAGCAGCTCGCCGCGCTGCGCGACACCCACGAGGTTCTCGTCGAAGTCGATCCCGAGTACGAGGACAACGTCCTGCGGATCGTCCGCACCTTCGCGCCGGACGGCCTGCGCGTCGAGGGCGAGCTGGACGCCGCGCGGCACAAGGCGTTCGAGGACAGGCTGGCGCGGGTCAGCGTCGGGCCGGACGGGCGGCGCCGCGGCGTCCGCCTGGACCTGTCCCGGCTCCGCTTCATCGACCTGCGCGGCCTGCACCTGCTGGTGCGGCACGCCGTGTCGCTCGACGGCGACGACGCGCTGATCCTGGACGGGCTGCAGCCCGAAGTCGAGAACGTGATCGAGATGGTCGGCTGGCACCGGCTGCCGGGCCTGGCCCGCGGCCGCGACCGGGTGCCCGAGACGGAGGACCTCGCCTGATGACGCTGGAGCACAAGGCGTTCGTGTACGCGGGCACCGACGACTACCTGGCGGTCACCGTCCCGTTCCTGGAGGCGGGGCTGGAGGCCGGCCAGAAGGTCATCGCCGTCGCGCGCGAACCCCACCTGACGGCGCTGCGCGAGACGCTCGCCGGGCACGGCGACGCGATCACTTTCCGGGACTCCGCGGCCTTCTACCGCCACCCCGTCCACACCCTGCGCGACTACCAGGAGATCGTGAAGGCCAGCGCCCCCCGCAGCGTGTGCGCCCTGGCCGAACCGGTGTGGGACGGCTGGGACGAGCGGCAGACCCGCGAGTGGATCCGCTACGAATCCCTGATCAACGTCGTGTTCGGCGGCTCCGGGGCGCGCGCGCTGTGCCCCTACGACGGGACGTCCCTGCCCGCCGAGGTCGTCCGGCAGGCGCACCGCACGCACCCGCTCGTCGTGCGGGACGGCCGCTCGGTGTCCAACGACGCGTACGTGCAGCCCGAGGCGTTCGGCGCCGAATGCGACCGGATCCGCGGCTTCGCCCGCCCCGCCGACGCCGACCACCTGGTCATCGACGGTGCCGACCTGCACGCGCTGCGCACGTTCGTCGAGCGCCGCGCCGCCGCGCACGGCCTCGGCCGCACCCGGACGCTGAACCTCGTCACCGCCGTGAACGAGCTCGCCGCCAACGCCCTCCAGCACGGCACGCCGCCCGCGGGCCTGCGCGTGTGGGCCGACGGCGACGACCTGGTCTGCGAGGTCGGCGACCACGGCTGCTGGCGGCCGGTGCCCAGCTCCCTGACCGGGTTCATCCCGCCCGACACCGCGCTCCAGCCCGGCTTCGGCCTGTGGACCGTCCGGCTGCTGGTCGACCTGATGGAGCTGCGCACCGGATGGGACGGCACCTTCGTCCGCATCCGCACCCGCCGCGACGGATAGCGGGGCGGCGGGTCAGGTGAGGGCGGCGGTCAGGTGAGGCCGGCGGCGGCGAGCGCGTCCGGGAGGATGCCGGCGAGGGCGCGGAACGCGCGGCCGCGGTGGCTGATCGCGTCCTTCTCCTCCGGCGACAGCTCCGCCGTCGTGCGGGTCTCGCCCTCCGGCACGAACACCGGGTCGTAGCCGAACCCGCCGGTGCCGCGCGGGGCGCGCGCCACCGTCCCGCGCATCCGGCCCTCCACGCAGTGCTCGACGCCGCCGGGCAGGACGAGCGCCGCCGCGCACACGAACGCCCCGCCGCGCCGCTCGTCCGGGGCGTCGGCGAGCTGGTCGAGGACGAGCCGCAGGTTCGCCCCGTCCTTGTCGCCGGACGCCTCGCCGAACCGGCCCGACCAGCGGGCCGACAGGACCCCGGGCATGCCGTTCAGCTCGTCCACGCACAGGCCGGAGTCGTCGGCGACGGCGGGCAGGCCGGTGTGCGCGCAGATCGCGCGGGCCTTCAGCAGCGCGTTGCCCTCGAACGTCGGCTCCGTCTCGGGGACCTCCGGCGCGTCCGGGAACTCGGCGAGGCCCGCGACGTCGATGCCGTCCAGGATGCGGCGCAGTTCGGCGATCTTGCCTTGGTTGCGGGTGGCGAGGACGATCCGGGTCATCGGCCGAGCGCCTCCCGCTGCAGCCGGGTCAGCTCGGCGCAGCCGCCCGCCGCCAGGTCGAGCAGCGCGTCGAGCTCGGCGCGGTCGAACGGGGCGCCCTCGGCGGTGCCCTGCACCTCGACGAACTTGCCCTCGCCGGTGCAGACGACGTTCATGTCGGTCTCGGCGGCCGAGTCCTCCTCGTAGCAGAGGTCGAGCCGCGCCTCCCCCTGCACGACGCCGACGCTGACCGCCGCGATCGAGGTGGTGAGCGGGTCGCGCTTGACGAGGCCGCGCTCGCGCATCCAGGTCACCGCGTCCGCCAGCGCGACGTACGCGCCGGTGATCGCGGCGGTGCGGGTGCCGCCGTCGGCCTGCAGGACGTCGCAGTCGAGCCGCACCGTGTTCTCGCCGAGCGCCTTGGAGTCGATGCAGGCCCGGATGGACCGGCCGATCAGCCGGGAGATCTCGTGGGTGCGGCCGCCGATCTTGCCCTTGACGGCCTCGCGGTCGTTGCGGGTGTTGGTGGCGCGGGGCAGCATCGCGTACTCGGCGGTGACCCAGCCGAGGCCGCTGTCGCGCCGCCACCGGGGCACCGAGTCCTCGACGGACGCCGCGCACAGCACCCGGGTGCCGCCGAACTCGACGAGCACCGAACCCTCCGCGTGGTCGAGCCAGCCGCGCTGCAGGCGGACGGGACGGAGGCTGTCGGGCGCGCGATCATCGGGGCGAGACATGCGCACCACCCTAACGCCGACCGGGGGCCGCACCGCGGCGCGTCCGCCTCACAGGTCGTAGCGGGTGCCGACCCGCGCCAGCTCGATCTCCCCGCCGTAGCCGCCCGACTTGGCCTCCTTGAGCGACACGTCCGCGTCGTTCCACGGGACGAGGTGGGTGAGGACGAGCCGTCCCACGTCGGCGCGCGCGGCGTGCTCGGCGGCCTCGCGGGCGGTCAGGTGCAGCTCCGACGGCAGCGCCGGGCCCTCCAGGAAGGACGCCTCGCACAGGAACAGGTCGGCGTCCCTGGCCAGCTCGACGAGCGTGTCGGACGGCCCGGTGTCGCCCGAGTACGCGAGCGCCTTGCCGCCGTACTCGATGCGGAACGCGTACGCCTCGACGGGGTGCGGCATCAGCGCCGTCGTCACCCGGAACGGGCCGATCTCGAACGGGCCGCGCCGCAGGGTCCGGAAGTCGAACGTCTCGGACATGCCGGGGTCGGGTTCGAGGTCGTAGGCGCGGGCCATCCGGGCGGCCGTGCCCTCCGGGCCGTGCACCGGGATGCGCGGCGGCGGGCCGCTCGGCCGGTACGTCCGCGCCACCCAGTACCCGCACAGGTCGAGGCAGTGGTCGGCGTGCAGGTGCGAGATGCACACCGCGTCGATCTCGTACATGGAGTGGAAACGCTGCAGCGAGCCGAGCGCACCGTTGCCGAGATCGAGGATCATGGCGAAGCCCTCGGCCTCGACGAGATAGCTGGACGCGGGACTGTCCGGTCCGGGAAAACTGCCGGAGCAGCCGATCACAGTGACCCGCACGCTCACTCCTCCTTCTGCGTCCCCCGAGGAATCAGGTGGTCATCCGGTGGTCAGGGCCCGACCGAGGTCGCTCTCGACCGTGCCGATCTCCGGTCCGAGGAACCGGCGCCCGAGCTCGGCGAACACCTCGGGGTCCCCGGTCACGCGGAAGCGGTGCCGCGGCGGGGGCGTCCCCTCGGCGCGGGCCAGTCCCCGGTCGTGGAGCACTCGGTACACGTCCTTGGCGGTCTCGTCGGCGCTTGAGACCAGTGTGACCCCGTCTCCGACGACATACGAGATGACGCCGGCAAGAAGGGGGTAATGCGTGCAGCCGAGGATGAGCGTGTCGCAACCGGCGTCCACGACGGGCTTCAGGTACTCGCGCGCCGCGTCCAGCAGTTCGTCCCCGGCCGTCACTCCCGCCTCGACGAACTCGACGAAGCGGGGGCAGGCGGCGCTGACGAGCTCGATGTGCGGGGCCGCGGCGAACGAGTCCTCGTAGGCGCGGCTCTGCACGGTGGCGCGGGTCGCGATCAGCCCGACGCGTCCGTTGCGGGTGGCGCGGGCGGCGCGCCGGGTCGCCGGGTTGATCACCTCGACGACCGGGACGTCGTAGCGCTCGCGGGCGTCGCGCAGCATCGCCGAGCTGGCGCTGTTGCAGGCGATCACCAGCATCTTCACGCCCTCGTCGACGAGGCTGTCGAGCATCTCCAGCGCGAACGCGCGGACCTCGGCGATCGGCCGCGGCCCGTACGGCTGGCGGGCCGAGTCGCCCAGGTAGACGATCGGCTCGTTCGGGAGCTGGTCGAGGATCGCGCGGGCCACGGTGAGACCGCCGAACCCGCTGTCGAAGACCCCGATCGGGGCGTCCAGCGGAAACTCCCCGAGCGGATCCGGAGGCGCCTCCGCCGGGAGGAGCGCGGGATCGTCCCCGCTCGGCGAACCGGCATCTGACATGGTCATCAAGGCTAGGCGACGTACGGACCCACAGGGACGTCATGCGTTGGACATCACACCGCCACCCGGCGGAAAACACACCCGCCCATGGGTCCGCGCCCGATGTCGTGGAATTCTCAGGCGAAACGCGGGGGAAAAAGCGGGACTACTTGAAGCCGCCCTTGGGGACGCGCGCGAGCTGCCGGCTCTGCGCGACCAGCCGGCCCGCCGAGTCCCACACCTCGACCTCCTCGTCGAACCAGCCGCCGGTCAGCAGCCGTCCGGAGCCGTGCAGGGCGAGCCAGCCGGGCGCGGGGACGGCCCGCATGTGCCAGGTCAGCTCGACGGTCGGGGCCCAGCCCTGCGCGCCGAGGTTGAGCGAGACGGGCGGCAGCGCGTCCACGGCCAGCGCGAGGACGTACGGGTCGGGCTCGTGCCCGTCGGGCAGCCGGAACCAGGCGCGGACCTCGGGACGGCCGCTGGGGTTGCCGTCGAGCCAGCCCATGGTGGTGCGGTCGAACCGCATGTCGACGTGGTCGGCGAAGCCGTTGCTGTCGCCGGGCGGGCGGGCGCCGGTGCAGTCCTCCAGCGGCGGGAGCGGCACGGCGGGCGGCTCGCCGGCCCAGTCGGGGTCGGTGCCGGGCTCCAGGGTGCCGGTGGTGACGAGCGCGTCCACGATGCGCTTGCCGTTCTGGACGAGGCTGACCAGGGACGTCGCCGCGGTGCGGCCCTCCTTGCGCGGCTCGACGACGATCTCCGCGGGGGCGCCCGCGTCGGCGACGCGCAGGAAGTTCGTCGCGGTCGAGACGGGGTGGGCGTGCGGGGAGGCGTCGACGGCGGCGCGGCCGAGCAGCGCCATCAGGTAGCCGCCGTTGGGCGCCGCGCCGATGCAGTAGCCGGGGTGGATGTCGACCTCGTAGCGGCCCTCGCCGGTCCGCCGCACGGCGGTGGCGTCCGCGAACACGCTCATCTGCACTCCCTGCTGCTCCACCGCGCGGCGGGCGTCCGCCCGGCCGGATTCTAGAACCATATTCGGAACCGAACCCTACCGTCCGCCGAGCGGACCGCCCCTATGAGTAGCATCACGCTACTGACACGCGAGGGCCGGGGACCGGCCCCGTCCCGCGGGCACCGGCCGCCGGCCTCAGGCCCAGAGCTGGCCCTCCAGCGCCGCCTCGGCCTCCTCCAGCGTGCCGCCGTACGCGCCCGTCGACAGGTACTTCCACCCGCCGTCGGCCACGATGAACACGATGTCGGCCCGCTCCCCAGCCTTGACGGCCTTGCGCGCCATCCCGATCGCGGCGTGCAGCGCCCCGCCGGTCGAGATGCCGGCGAAGATGCCCTCCTGCTCCAGCAGCTCGCGGGTGCGGCGCAGCGCGTCCGCCGACCCCACCGAGAACCGCGTCGTCAGCACCGAGTCGTCGTACAGCTCGGGGATGAACCCCTCGTCGATGTTGCGCAGCCCGTACACCAGCTCCCCGTAGCGGGGCTCCGCCGCGACGATCTTCACGTCGGGCACCTGCTCGCGCAGGTACCGGCCGACGCCCATCAGCGTGCCGGTGGTGCCGAGGCCCGCGACGAAGTGCGTCACCGTCGGCAGGTCGGCGAGGATCTCCGGGCCGGTCGTCTCGTAGTGGGCCAGCGCGTTGGCCTCGTTGCCGTACTGGTAGAGCATCACCCAGTCCGGGTGCTCCGCGGCCAGGCCCTTCGCGACGCGGACGGCCTCGTTCGACCCGCCCGCCGCGGGCGACGGGATGATCTCCGCGCCCCACATCTCCAGCAGTTGCCGCCGCTCCGCCGAGGTGTTCTCCGGCATCACGCACACCATCCGGTAGCCGCGCAGCTTCGCGACCATGGCGAGCGAGATGCCGGTGTTGCCCGACGTCGGCTCCAGGATCGTGCAGCCCGGCGTCAGCAGCCCGTCCTTCTCCGCCTTGTCGATCATGTAGAAGGCGGGCCGGTCCTTCACCGAACCGGTCGGGTTGCGGTCCTCGAGCTTGGCCCAGAGCCGGACGTCCCCGCTCGGCGACAGGCGCGGCAGCCCGACCAGCGGCGTGCCGCCGACCGAGTCCAGCAGCGACTCGAAACGCATGTCGTTCGTCGTCTCCGTTGTCGTCCGGCCGGTCAGCCGCCGGCGACGGCCGGGAGGATGGTCACGCTGTCGCCGTCGGAGACGGCGGTGTCCAGCCCGCCGAGGAAGCGCACGTCCTCGTCGTTGAGGTAGACGTTCACGAACTTCCGCAGGCCCTTGTCGTCGACCAGGCGGTCGCGCAGGCCCGCGTGCCGCGAGTCCAGGTCGGTGAACAGTTCGTCGAGCGTGCCGCCCTTGCCCTCCACGGACTTGGCGCCGTCGGTGAGATTGCGCAGGATCGTCGGGATCCGGACCTCGATCGCCATCGCGATGATCTCCTTTTGGTCGTACGGGGGCTCCCCGCCCAAGCCGTTGCAACAGGGCGGGGAACGCGGGAATTCCAGGTGAGGATCAGCGCGTCGGCGAACAGTCGTAGACGACCTCGGCGCGCGAGTGCCCGAACAGGAAGCTCTGCACGGGGGGCACCACGGCGGGCGGGACGCGGCGCCGCGCGCCCGTTCTGCTCCCGCTCGTCCACATGAGGCCCACTTTACCTGTCCCGACCATCGCTCTCCGTAGCGCCCATCACACCTGCGCGGAGCCCGGCGCGGAGCCCGGGTAGGAGTCGACGATCACGACTTCCTCCTCGGTCACCTCGCCGTCCAGGATCCGGTACGAGCGGAACTCCACGTCGTCCTCCTCGCGGGTGGAGACGAGGACGTAGTGCGCGTTCGGCTCCTGCGCGTAGGAGATGTCGGTGCGCGACGGGTACGCCTCCGTGGCCGTGTGCGAGTGGTAGATCACCACCGGCTCCTCGTCGCGGTCGTCCATCTCCCGCCACACCTTCAGCTGCTCCTGGGAGTCGAACCGGTAGAACGTCGGCGAGCGCTCGGCATTGACCATCTGGACGAACCGGACGGGACGGTCGGACCCGATCGGGCCGGCGATGACCCCGCAGGCCTCGTCGGGGTGGTCGGCGCGCGCGTGCGCGACGATCCTGTCGACCAGGGAACGCTCGATCGTCAGCATGTCCCGAAGGCTACCCGGACGCGCGGCGGCGCTCCGCGCCGAGCCCGCACTGTGGACGACCCGCCGCCGCCCCGTTCACCACAGCGCCTGGACGAGGCTCTCCTGCAGCATCGTGAGCCAGTCGTACGCCGCGAACATCGGCGTGCGCGGATCGTCCCGATCGAGGCGCACCGCCTCGTCGTACCACTCCTCGCTGATGTCCAGCCGGGTGCCCAGCGCCAGCCGGACGTCGTTCAGCGCGCGCAGCCACACCTGCGCCTGCTCGTCGTCCAGCACCACCCCGCCGCCCCCGCCGGGAAGCGTCTTCAGCACCGTCGCGGCCGCGTCGCGCTTGCCGTCCCGCAGCCCCATCTCGGTGTAGCGGCGGAAGTCGCCGGCGGCCTCGGCCTCCTCGCGGCCCGCCTCCGCGCCCGGATCGCCGTACGCGTCCGGGAACAGCCGCGCGAGCACCGGATCGTCGGGCTTCTCGGCCTTCTCGGCGATGCCGATGGACGCCAGCGGATCGTCCGGCGGGCCCGACCCGGGCGCGCCGCCCGCGTCCGGCGACCCCTCGATCAGCGCGAGCATCTGCTCCATCAGCGACGCCAGCAGCTCCGCCTCCTCGGCCGCCAGCCGCACCCGCACGCCGGCCCGCGTCCGGCGGACGTCCGCCATCAGTCGTCCCGCTTCACGGTCGCCCACAGCCCGTAGGAATGCAGGATCTCGACGTCCCGCTCCATCTCCTCGCGGGTGCCCTTGGCCACGACGGCCCGCCCTTTGTGGTGGACGTCCAGCATCAGCTTCTCCGCCTTGGGTTTCGCGTAGCCGAACACGGTCTGGAACACGTACGTGACGTACGACATGAGGTTGATGGGGTCGTTCCAGACGATCGCCAGCCAGGGCCGGTCGGCGCGCGCCTCCTCCTCGACGTCCGGCCGCTCCAGCTCGACCGGTGCGGGCGCCGTGCTCATGGCGCTCATGGCCTGCGTCTCCCCCTCTCGCCCGCGAGATCGGTCCGCCCTCGCATCCGATGCTAGGTGCACCGGCCTCCAGGTCCATGGTGCCCGCACCGGGGCTTAGGCTGCCACCTGTGGACACAGGTGAAGGAACGGGCGGCACCGCGCTGCTGACCGACCGGTACGAGCTCACCATGCTGCAGGCGGCGCTGCGCAGCGGAACGGCCGACCGGCCCGCCGTGTTCGAGGTGTTCGCGCGCAGCCTCCCGGCCGGGCGCCGGTACGGCGTCGTCGGCGGGACCGGGCGCCTCCTCGACGCGATCGAGGCGTTCCGCTTCGGGACGGACGAACTGGACTGGCTCGCCTCGAACGGCGTCGTCGACGAGCCCACGGCGCAATGGCTGGAGAAGTACCGCTTCACCGGAGACGTCTGGGGCTACCCCGAAGGCGACTGCTACTTCCCGGGATCGCCGATCCTGCGGGTCGAGGGCACGTTCGCCGAGGCCGTCCTGCTCGAGACCGTCGTGCTGTCGATCCTCAACCACGACTGCGCCATCGCGTCCGCCGCGTCCCGCATGGTGCAGGCCGCGCAGGGCCGCCCCCTCATCGAGATGGGCTCGCGGCGCGCACACGAACGCGCGGCCGTCGCGTCGGCGCGCGCAGCCTACGTCGCGGGGTTCGCCACCACATCGAACCTCGAGGCCGGACGGCTTTACGGTGTGCCCACGGCGGGGACGAGCGCGCACTCGTTCACGCTCCTGCACGACAGCGAACGCCACGCGTTCGAAGCGCAGCTCGCTTCCCATGGCGAATCCACGACGCTTCTGATCGACACCTACGACGTCGAACGCGCCGTCCGCACCGCCGTCGAACTCGCCGGACCCGCGCTCGGCGCCGTCCGCATCGACTCCGGCGACCTCGCGGTCATGGCCCGCCGCGTCCGCGACCAGCTCGACTCCCTCGGCGCCCGCGACACCCGCATCGTCGTCACCGGCGACCTCGACGAGTACGGCATCGCCGCCCTCGCCGCCGCGCCGGTCGACGGCTACGGCGTCGGCACGTCCCTCGTCACCGGGTCCGGCGCGCCCACCGCCTCCCTCGTCTACAAGCTCGTCGCCCGCGCCGACGCGCCCGGCCCCGGCGCGCCGATGCGCCCGGTCGCCAAGCGGTCGACCGGCAAGCCCAGCCGCGGCGGGCGCAAGGCCGCCGTCCGGCGCGTCGACCCGCACGGCACCGCCTACGCCGAGACGGTCACCACCGGGGAGCCCGCGCACGGCCCCCGCGACCGCGTCCTCCAGGTCCCGCTCGTCCGGGACGGCGAGATCGTCGGGCGCGAGCCGCTGCGGGACGCCCGCGACCGGCACGCCCGCGCCGTCGGCGAGCTGCCCCCGACGGCCCTCCAGCTGTCCCGCGGCGAGCCCGCGCTGCCCACCGAGTTCGTCGACGACGCCGCGCGCCCCTGACCGGCAGGTTCCTCCGCGCCCCGGACTGGGATAGCGTCCAAGGTGGGGGACACGCCGGGGTGGAGCCCCGCGGAACGACAACGGGAGCGGTCATGGGCAAGAAGGCTCTGATCATCGTGGACGTGCAGAACGACTTCTGCGAGGGCGGCTCGCTGGCCGTCGCCGGCGGCGCGGACGTCGCCACGGCCATCTCCGGGCACGTCTCGGCCAACCGCCCCGACTACGCGCACATCGTCGCCACCCGCGACTTCCATCTCGACCCGGGCGGGCACTTCTCCGCCGAACCCGACTACGTCGACACCTGGCCGCCGCACTGCGTCATCGGCACCCCCGGCGCCGACTTCCACGACAACCTCGCGCTCGCCGACATCGAGGCCGTGTTCAGCAAGGGCCGCGAGACGGCCGCCTACAGCGGCTTCGAAGGCGCCACCGACGACGACGTCCCGCTCGCCGACTGGCTCACCGCCCACGGCGTCGACGCCGTCGACATCGTCGGCATCGCCACCGACCACTGCGTCCGCGCCACCGCCGTCGACGCCGCCCGCGGCGGCCTCCGCACGACCGTCCTGCTCGACCTCACGGCCGGGGTCGCCCGCGCGACCACCGACCGCGCCCTCGACGAACTCGCGCGGGAGGGCGTCGCGCTCTCCGGCACCCCGGTGGTGAAATCCTGAACCGTGACGAATGACGTGAAGCCTCCCGAGATCATTGTGGTCGGCGGCGTGTCCGGCAGCGGCAAGACGACCGTCGGCACGCTCCTCGCCGAACGCCTCGGCTGGGACTACGCCGAGGCCGACGACTTCCACTCCCCCGAGAACATCGCCAAGATGCGCTCCGGCGTCCCCCTCACCGACGCCGACCGCATGCCGTGGCTGCGCGCCATCGGCACCTGGATGGACGGGCGCATCCGCACGGGCGAACCGGGCGTCGTCACCTGCTCCGCCCTCAAGCGCGCCTACCGCGACATCCTCCTCGAAGGCCGCGCCGACCGCGTCCGGCTCGTCCTCCTGGACGGCGACCGCGACACGATCGCCGCACGGATGCGCGAACGCAAGGGCCACTTCTTCAAAGCCGACCTGCTCGACAGCCAGTTCGCCGACTACGAGCGCCCCGGCCCCGGCGAGGACGTCCTCACCGTCCCCGCCGACGACACGCCCGAAGCGATCGTCGACCGCATCCGCGCCGCCGCCGGCCGCTGACCCTCAGCCCCGGCGGCGCGCCGCCCACTCGCGGATCTTCGTGATCCGCGCCCGGATCTCCGACGCGCTCGCCTGCGGCACCGCCGGGCCGCCGCACTGCCGCCGCAACTCGTTGTGGATCACGCCCTGCGGCTGGCCCGTCCGGTGGTTCCACGCGTTGACCAGGCCGTTCAGCTCCCGCCGCAGGGCCGCGATGTCCTCGGCGGCGGTCCGGTCGGCGCGCGGATCACCCGTCTTCTTCCGCGACCCCGCGAGCTGCTCCGCCTGCCGCTTGCGCAGCAGCGCCGACACCTGGTCGGGCTCCAGCAGCCCCGGAATGCCGAGGTACTCCTCCTCCTCGGCCGACCCCGGCGTCGCGTGCATGCCGAACTCGCCGCCGTCGTACAGCACCCGGTCGAACGTCGCGGACGCCTCGACCGTCTCGAACGGCAGCTCCTCCCCCACGTCGGGGGTGTCCTGACGCTTGTTCGCCTCGGCGATCAGGTCGTCGTCCAGGCCGTCCTCGCGGACCGGACGGTCGAGCACGTGGTCGCGCTCCTCCTCCAGCTCCGCCGCGTGCCCCATCAGCGTCGGCACCGACGGCAGGAACACCGACGCCGTCTCGCCCCGCTTGCGCGCCCGGACGAAACGCCCGATCGCCTGCGCGAAGAACAGCGGCGTGCTCGTCGACGTCGCGTACACGCCCACGCACAGCCGCGGGATGTCGACGCCCTCCGACACCATCCGGACCGCGACCATCCACCGGTCCTCGGTGTCGCTGAACTGCTTGATCTTCTTCGACGCCGACGGGTCGTCCGACAGGACGATCGTCGCGCCCTCGCCCGTCACCGCGCGCAGCATCTTCGCGTAGGCCCGCGCGGTCTCGTGATCGGTCGCGATCACCAGCCCGCCCGCGTCCGGGATCACCCGCCGCAGCTCGGTCAGCCGCCGGTCAGCCGCCGCGATCACCTGCCGGATCCAGTCGCCCTTCGGGTCGAGCGCCGCCCGCCACGCCTGCGACGTCTGGTCCTGCGTCAGCGGCTCGCCGAGCGTCGCGGTGATCTCATCGCCCGCCCGCGTCCGCCACCGCATCTCCCCCGCGTACGCCAGGAAGATCACCGGACGCACGACGCCGTCGGCCAGCGCGGGCCCGTACCCGTACGTGTAGTCCGCGCGGCTCCGCCGGACGCCGTCCGGCCCCTCCTCGTACTCCACGAACGGGATCGGGTTGATGTCGGTCCGGAACGGCGTGCCCGACAGCGACAGCCGCCGCGCCGCCGGCTCGAACGCCTCTCGGACCGCGTCGCCCCAGGACAGGCCGTCCCCCGCGTGGTGCACCTCGTCGAAGATCACGAGCGTCTTGCGGGACTCCGTCCGGTTCCGGTGCAGCGCCGGCCGCGCCGCCACCGTCGCGTACGTCACCGCGACGCCGTGGAAGTCCTTGCCGACGGGGCCGCTGCTGTTCTGCCACTCGGGGTCGAGCTTGATCCCCACGCGCGCCGCCGACTCGGCCCACTGCCGCTTCAGGTGCTCGGTCGGGCACACGACCGTCACCGCCGCGACGGCCCGCCGCTCCATCAGCTCCCGCGCGAGCCGCAGCGCGAACGTCGTCTTGCCCGCGCCGGGCGTCGCGACGGCGAGGAAGTCGCGCGGGCCCGGCTGCTGCCCGTCCGTCCCGAAGTACGCCTCGAGCGCCTGCTGCTGCCAGGCGCGCAGGGACGACGCCGTCCCCCAGGCGGCCCGTTCGGGGAACGCGGGGGGCATGCTCGGTGCGGCGAAGGTGCTCACGGTCATAGCAGGCTACATACCGGGACCGACAGATCGTGCCCTCCGAGCCCAACCTGTGCCGCGATCCACACCGCGACCAGCCGACACGCCCGCGCCGCATCCCGGGCGTGTCCGCCCCTTCACGACGGCACGCGAAAGCGACGGCCGGCGCCCCGGGGCGCCGCGCCGTCCCGCCCCGGCGGACTCAGCCGTCGTTCTTGTCGCCGCCCGACTGCATGGACTCGTAGATCTCCTTGCACTCCGGGCACACGGGGTACTTCTTCGGGTCGCGGTTCGGCACCCACACCTTGCCGCAGAGGGCGATCACCGGCGTGCCGCTCACCGCGCTCTCGGTGATCTTCGCTTTCTTCACGTAGTGGGCGAACCGCTCGTGGTCGCCGTCACCGTGCGACAGGTCCGGCCGTACGTCCGTCCGGGTGTCGCCATCGGGAAGGATCTTCGTGCTCACGTCATCACACCTTAATTCAGCGTCGGGTCCTCAGGGTACGTCGAGACGAACGCCAGGTCGCCGCCCTGGCGGCGGAGGACGTCGGACCAGAGGCGGTCGGGGTCGGGGGCGAACACGTCGCCCGCCTCGGCGGGCACCAGGTACCACGCCCCCTCCTCGATCTCCGTGCGCAGCTGCCCCGCGGACCACCCCGCGTAGCCCGCGAACACCCGGAACTGGAGCAGCTCGGCCGCGAGCAGCCCGGGCGGCGCTTCCAGGTCGACGAGGCCGACCCGGGACACCTCGGCGCCGCCCTCCAGAGCGCGCCAGCCGAGCGGTTCGTCCTCGCCGGGAAGGCGGGCCAGGGCGAGCGCGTTGTCGAGCGCCACGGGCCCGCCCTGGAACACCACGGACGGCCCGGTGACGAGCTCGGCCCACGGCGGGAGCACCCGGTCGACCGGAACCTCGGTCGGCCGGTTGAGGACGACGCCGAGCGTCCCCCCGTCCATGTCGTGCTCGACCAGCAGGACCACGCTGCGCTTGAAGTTGGGATCCTCCAGCTGAGGGGTCGCGACGAGCAGTAGCCCCACCCTGATGCCGTCTTCCATGGGTTCCATCATGCGTTGCGCCGACCCTCGGCGGCACGCCCCCCTTCTCGTTACCTTGGTACGTACACCTATCGACGGGGATATCGGCAGCACAACAGCACAGGTTGAGAATGATCTCTCGGACCATCGGACGCCCGCGCCCGCGGGCCCGGGGAGGACAGCGATGCAGTTGCCCAGGGTCGTCATCGCCGCCGTGTTCTTCGCCCTCGCGGCGTTCATCGCCATCCCCCCGCTGCTGGGAGGGGACGACTCCAGGGCGGCGACGCCCGCGTCGAACGGGACGACCTCGCCGTCCCCGTCGGCGTCCGGGTCCGGCTCGGAGTCGCCGCGCGAGTCGCGCGAGTCGCCCGCGCCGTCGGCGTCGGGCAAGGCGGCGCTGACGGCGGAGATCGGGTCGGTGTCGTGCCCGGGGCGGACGGTTCCGGTGCGCGTCCGGAACACCGGGTCGCGGCCCGCGGACTTCAGCATCGAGAAGAACGACGACACGGCCGCGATCCCCGGGCGGCTGGGCGGCGGCGAGTCGCGCACGGTGGACGTCGAGGTGCGGGAGGACCGGCGTACGCGGGTGCAGGTCGCGTGGGCGAACGAGCGGGTCGCGTCCGAGACCGTCGAGGCGAACTGCGCCGGTGCGGGGGCGCCGGGCGACGGGCCGTCCGAGCTGCCCTACACCGGCCAGGACGACGGGGTGCTGTGGGCGCGCGGCGCCACCGCCCTCGCCGCCCTGGTCACCGGCGGGGTCATCTTCTGGTACGGGGGCGTGTGGCCCCGCCGCAAGGAGAAGATGCTGCAGAAGTGACGGTCACGCCTCCGTGCGGGGGCGGCCGCCGGCGGCCTCGCGGACGGCGCCCGCGACGCGGGAGCTCACGTCCGGGTGGAACACGCTCGGGATGATGTAGTTCGGGCCGATCTCCTCCGGGGTGACCACTTCGGCGAGCGCGGCGGCGGCCGCGGCGAGCATGTCGAGGGTGACGACGTCCGCCTGGGCGTCGAGGAGGCCGCGGAACACGCCGGGGAACGCGAGGACGTTGTTGATCTGGTTCGGGTAGTCGCTGCGGCCGGTGGCGACGACGGCGGCGTGCTCGCGGGCCTCGTCCGGCGAGACCTCGGGCTCGGGGTTGGCGAGGGCGAAGACGATCGCGTCGTCGTTCATGGTGGCGATGTCGTCGCCGGTGAGGATGCCGGGGGCCGAGACGCCGATGAAGACGTCGGCCTCCTTGACGGCGCCGCGCAGGTCGCCCGCGTAGCCGGCGGTGTTCGTGTGCTCGGCGATCCAGCGGAGCGAGTCGTCGAGGTCGTCGCGGCCCGCGTGGACGGCGCCGCGGTAGTCGCAGACGATCAGGTCGCGGGCGCCCGCGTGCATGAGCAGCTTGAGGATGGCGCTGCCCGCGGCGCCCGCGCCCGCCATCGTGATGCGGACGGACGACAGGTCCTTGCCGACGACGCGGAGCGCGTTGGTGAGGGCGGCGAGCACGCAGATCGCGGTGCCGTGCTGGTCGTCGTGGAAGACGGGGATGTCGAGGAGTTCGCGGAGGCGGGCCTCGACCTCGAAGCAGCGGGGGGCGGAGATGTCCTCGAGGTTGATGCCGCCGAACGCGGGGGCGAGGATCTGGACGGTCCGGACGATCTCGTCGGTGTCCTGCGTGTCGAGGCAGATCGGCCAGGCGTCGATGCCGGCGAACCGCTTGAACAGCGCGGCCTTGCCCTCCATGACGGGCAGGGCGGCTTCGGGGCCGATGTTGCCGAGGCCGAGGACGGCGGAGCCGTCGGTGACGACGGCGACGCTGTTGCGTTTGATCGTCAGCCGCCGGACGTCCTCGGGGTTGCGGGCGATCGCGAGGGAGACGCGGGCGACGCCGGGCGTGTAGGCCATGGAGAGTTCGTCGCGGTTGCGCAGCGGGACCTTCGACGACATCTCGATCTTGCCGCCGAGGTGCATCAGGAACGTGCGGTCGCTGACCTTGTGGATCTTGATGGCGTCGAGCTGCTCCAGCGCCGCGGCGATGGCCTCGGCGTGCTGGGTGTCGCGGGTGGCGATCGTCACGTCGATGCGGAGCGTCTCGTGCCCGGCGGTGTTCACGTCGAGCGCGGTGACGATGCCGCCCGCGTTCTCCACCACGTGGGTGATCTGGCTTACGGCCCTGCCGCCGGCGGGGACCTCCAGCCGGACGGTGATGGAGTACGAAACGCTCGGCACGCTCGCCACGACAGATGCTCCCTCTGTAACCGGGTATGTCCGTGTCCCGGACGTGCGCGCGGTCGGCGTGGCACGCCGGGGGCCGTGCCCGGACGGCCCCGCGGGCTCAGATCGCCCCCGCCGCGGCGACGACGAGGTCGACGGCGGCGGGTACGGGCAGCCTCGTGGTGTCGATCACGAGGTGGTAGAGCCGCGGATCGGCGGGGTCGGCCCCGTAGAAGTGCTTCACGTAGGCCGTTCGGGCGCGGTCGTTGTCCACGAGCATACGCTCCACTTCGCGGTACGGCGTCCCGCTCGCCCCACTCGCGTCCCAGTTCGCGGGCATCTCGGCGGCCGCGCGGACCATCCGGCGCTCGCGCGGCCCGTCCAGCCGGACGTGCAGGGCGCCCGGCCGGTCGGCGAGGACGAGCGCGGCGGCGCGGCCGAGGACGACGCAGCCGTCCTCGGCGGCGCGGCGGATCGCCTCCTCGGTGCGCGCGGTGAACTCCTCGGGCGGGACGGCGCCGCGGTTCGGCGGCCGGACGTCCATGCCGCTCAGCGACACGCCGGGCAGCCGCGCGGCGCCGGCGAGGATGCGGCCGAGGCCGCTCTCGGCGCGCCCGTCGTGGGCGAGCGCCTCCTCGAGGGTGCAGCCGATCTCGCTCGCGACGACCTCGGGAATCGCGCGGTCGACGAACGGCAGGCGGAGGCGCTCCGCCACGGCGGGGCCGACGAGCGCGCCGGCCGCGCCGAACGCGGCGGAGATGGTCACGGTCCGGGCGGTCACGGACGGTTCATGCCCGTTCCGGACGGACGTCACCGTGCCCGGCCGCCGGAACGGCGGGGCGGTGCCGGCGGGGCGGGGACGTCCCGGTCAGAACAGGGCGGACTGCAGCGAGCGGCGCGCCTTGCCCACGCGCGGGTCGTCCGGCGGGAGCAGGTCGAACAGCGACAGCAGGTGCTTGCGCGCCGCGTCGCGGTCGTCGCCGGCACTGGCCCGGACGGCCGCGATCAGCCGCGCGAACGCCTCGTCGACCCGGCCCGACATCATCTCGACGTCGGCCGCGCCGATCTGGGCGGGCACGTCGCCGGGCTTGGCCCGGCCCTCCTGCAGCGCGCGCTGCGGGTCGCCGAGGGCCTGGACGCGCAGGCTCAGCTCGACGAGCCCGAGGCCCTGCTTGGCCTGCGGGTCGCGCGGGTTCTGCGCGAGCAGCCGCTCGAACGCCGCTTTGGCCGCGTCGAGGTCGCCGCTCTGCAGGGCCGCTTCGGCCTCGGCGAGCCCGGGGTCGATCTGCGGCTGGGCGGGCTGCTCCGCGCCCGGCTCGCCGGCGGGCGCGTCGGGCAGGAGGCCCTCCTTGCGGAGCACGTCGAAGAGCTGGTCGATGGCCTGCCGGACCTGCGGCTCGGGCGCGGCGCCGTTGAGGAACGGCAGGAGCTGCCCGGCGACGACCGCGGCGACGAACGGGATGCCCTGGACGCCCATCTGCTGCATGTACGCGGCGAGCTGCGGGTTCGCGTCGACGTCGACCTTGGCGAGCACCCAGGTGCCGGCCGCCTCGGCGGCGAGCTTCTCCAGGATGGGCCCGAGCTGCTTGCAGGGCCCGCACCATTCGGCCCAGAAGTCGACGAGGACGGGCACGCTCTGCGAGCGTTCCACGACGTCGGTGTTGAACGTCTCGTCGGTCACGTCGAGGACGTACTGCCCGCCGGCCGCCCCCGCGGACGCGGAGCCGCCGCCCGCCTGCGCCTGCGCCCGGCGTTCTTGCTGCTTCCTGGTGGCCGCCTGGCGGGCACCCAGGTCGATGGCCCCGTGCAACGAAAAGTCCCGAGAAGACATGGCTCCATCCTGCCCCATCCCCGCACCGGCTGTGCGCCCGTACGCTCCCAGCGGAGTGCGGGGACGGGTCGAGGAGGCGTCCGGCCGGCGTCAGCCGAGCCGTTCGCCGTACACGCGGTCGACCGCCATGGTCATGAGCACCCTGCGGTCGGACACCATGACCGACCGGTACTCGGCCCAGTCGGGGTGCTCCCCGGCGGCGCGCCGGTAGTAGTCGACGAGGGCGTCGACCTCCGGCCCGTCCGGGTCGGTGCCGGGCCCGGTGAGCGTCACCGGGCCCTCGGCGGTGGCCCACGCGCGGCCGTCCGGCGAGGTGACCTCCAGCGCGGCGCGCGGGTCGCGGCGCAGGTTGGCGGTCTTGGCCCGCCCCTCGGTCATCGACACGTACAGGACGCCGGCGTCGCGGTCGTAGTACGGCATGACGGGCGAGAGCTGCGGGAGCCCGTCGGACTTGATCGTCGCGAGGACCCCGAGCCGGCTCTCGGCGAGCAGGGCGCGCGGGTCGAACCGCGTGGCGGTGGTCATGGTGGTGTCCCTATCCTTCCGAAGGCTTGCGGAACTGCTCGATCAGTGCGGCGTAGCCGTCGCCGCCGCGCCCGGCGGCCGAGGCCCGGTCCGCCAGCGCCAGGACGAGCGCGGGGAGCTCGGTGGAGACGCCGAGCGCGGCGCTCTCGCCGACGAGTTCCCGCATCGTGTGGCGCTGCTGGTCGATGGCGGCGTCCAGGACGGGGTAGGCGCCGTCGTCGATCTGCTGCGCGTACGCGGGAAGCCAGTCGGCGACGGTCTCGGCGCTCACCTTCGCCAGCGGGGCGAACGCGGCGGCGCCCACGCCCGCCGCGCCGAGCAGTGCGGCGCCGTGCAGGAATCCGTTCAGCAGGTTCCACATGACGCTCAGGACGGCCATCTCGTTCAGCGACACCAGGCCGTGGTCGTCGCCGAGGTGCGACGTTCCCGCGCCGAGGCTCCGCAAAACCGGTTCGTGCCGGTCGTAGTCCGCGCGGGGCCCGCTGAAGACGAGCATGGCGGCGGCGGTCCCGACCGTCTCGGGGACGGCCATGACGGCGCCGCCGAGGTAGGTCGCGCCGTGCCGGGCGGCCGCCGCGGCGGTCTCGCGGGCCTCGCCGGACGATCCGGACGTCAGGTTCGCGACCGTGCGGCCGTCGAGGGCGGTGCCGGCCGCGTCGAGGGTCGCGCGGACGGACGCGTGGTCGGCGACGCAGACGACCACGAGCGGGGCGGCCGCGACGGCCTCGGCGGGGGTCGCGGCGATCACCGCTCCCTGGGCGGCGAGCGGTTCGGCCTTGGCGGCCGTCCGGTTCCAGACGGTGGTGGGGTGCCCGGCGCGCAGGAACGCCTCGGCGAGCGCCCGTCCCATCCGGCCGAGGCCGAGGACGGTCACGGGGGTGCGGGCGGCGCCGTCGTTGTCGGTCGATGTCGTGTCTTGGGGTGCGTTGGCGGTCATGTCAGAATCCTGAACGTTCACACTGATATGAAGGTCAAGGGGTAAGCGCCATGCTGATCGGAGAGCTGAGCCGGCGGACCGGGGTCAACGCGCACCAGCTGCGCTATTACGAGTCCCAGGGGCTGCTGCAGGCCCACCGGGGCGCGAACGGCTACCGCGAGTACGCGGCCGACGCCGTCGTGACCGTCGCGCAGATCCGCAGGCTCCTGGAGGCGGGGCTGCCGACGAAGGAGATCGCGTACCTGCTGCCCTGTGCGGAGGGCCCGGGCCCGGAGTTCGAGCCCTGTCCCGAACTCCTGGACGCGCTGCGCGGGCGCTTGCACAAGCTCGACGCGTGCATCGAGTCGGTCGTCCGGTCCCGGCAGGTGCTGAGCGACCTGATCGACTCGGCCGAGCGCCGCATGGCGACGTCGCCCTACCGGGACCGCGGCGCGGCCGGACCGGAGGCGGCGGTGGCGTGACCGTTCGCGTCATCCGGGGCGGAGCCGCACCCCGTTTGCGAAATGCCTTTTAGCGGGCATATGCCGATTGTCCATATATCTTGTTTTGTTCCAGTCACGCTATGAGGCAAAGATTCCAGCGGTCCCGCCGTAAAGGCAAAAAGATTGCTGACAGCCATCGCCAAGCCCGGTTATAGTCGCGATGTCGATGCATCGTGGCGCGGCAAAAGAGCTCCGGACGCCCTGGACACCGGTTCGGCCGGTGCCGGGAGCCGGGCGCGCGCCGCGTGGTGACGGGGGAGGCCACCGGCGCGCCAGACACGGCCGCAGCGAGCGCATGGCGAACAACGGGGGGAAACAGTGATCGCGGAGTATTCCGCGATCGTGGCCCGAGGAATGGGTGTCCGCCGCGGGGGGCGGTGGCTCCTGCGCCCGGTGACCTTCGGCCTTGCCGAAGGCGTGGTCGGCTTCGCCGGTCCACCTGGTGTCGGTAAATCCACTCTGCTGGCCACGTTCGCGACATTGCGCCGACCGAACGCCGGTGCGCTGCACGTTCTCGGAAGGGACATATCGAACGGTACGGAGTTGCGCGCCGCGCGGGCCCGGATCGGCTACCTGCCGTCCCGGTTCTCCCGGACGGGCAACATGACGGCGGGCGAGTTCGTCGAGTACGCCGCCTACTTCAAGCGGACGAGCACCGCCGCCGCGCGCGCGATGGTCAAGCGGCTCGACCTCACCGAGGCCGCCGGCACCGAGCTCGCGCTGCTGCCGCCGGACGTCCGGCTGCGCGCCGGCCTCGCCGCGGCGTGCGTCCACGAACCCGAGCTGGTGCTCCTCGACGAGCCGTTCGGCGAGCTGTGCGCCGCCGCCGAGCCCTGGCCGACCGGCGCGGCCGGGCCGGGCGGCGACGCGTCCGCCGCGATCGCCGAGCTGATCCCGGTGCTGCGCGCCCTCGCCCCGACCGTGGTGATCACCGCGGACGGCTGCGACCCGCTCACCGGCTGGTGCGACCGCCTGTTCACGCTGACCCGCGGCAAGCTCACCGAGCAGCCCACCCGCTCGGCCACGACCCGCCGGGGCCGCTCCGCCGCCGACCGCCGATGGCCCGACGCGGCCGGCGGGCGGGACGCGGTGCCCGGCGCGCACCGGCGCGGCGAGGATCCGGTGCCGCGCCGGTGGCTGTGGCCGGCCCGTCCATGGTCGGCATTGCCCTGGACGGGCCGGCCCCGGCGCCTCGGCCGCCGGCCGCCGCTGCCCGCGCTGCAGCAGCCGGTCCGGCCGCGGGCCCGCCGGACGCCGGTGCGGAGCACCGCCGGTGTCTGACCTCGGGCGGGTGCTCCGGCTGGACGCCCGCCGCACGGCGCTGCTCGTCGCGGTGCCGCTGCTCACCGCCGTCGGGACCGCCGCGGCGGCGCTGTCGATGTGCCCGCCGCACGCCTACCGGGACAACACCGTCGTCGCCCTGGTGAACGCGGTGCGGCTGCTCGGCCCGGTCGCCGCCGCGCTCGCCGCCTGGACGGCCGTCCGGGAGCGCCCGATGGACTACCTGCGCAACCTCACCGCCCGCTCCCCCGCCACCGGCGTGCTGTTCGACCTGCTGCTGCTGTCGGCCGCCGCGCTCGTCTCGTACGGCGCGGTCACCGCCGTGATCGTCGCCGTCACCCTCCTGCACGACGGCACCGGGCGCTCGCACCCGCTCGGGTTCGCGGCGGGCGCGGGCGCGCTCGTCCTGCACGTGGTGGCCGGCTACCTGGCCGGACGGGTGGCGCCGCACCGGGCGACGGCGCCGCTCGTCCTCGCCGCCACCGGGCTGTGGGCGGCGCTGCGGGTGCCCGGGATGTCCTGGTGGAGCCTGCTGCCCCCGGCCGCGCTGAACCAGGTCGCGCTGTTCACGACGCTGCGCCCGCAGGTGCTCGCCGACCAGGTCGTGTGGGCGGTGGGCGCGACGGCCGCGCTGATCCTCGGGTACGTGCTGTGGGCGACCCGCCGCGCGCTGGTCGGCGTCCCGCTCGCCGTGGCGCTCGCGGCGTCCGCGGCGGCGACGCTCGGGCTGCACGGCACCGCGGGCGGGACGGTCGCGCCCGCCCGCACCGACCAGGTGTGCCGGGAGTGGCCGCTGACCGTGTGCGTGCATCCGGCGCTGCGCGACGCGCTGCCCGCGCTGACGTCCGCGGTGCTGCCGCTCGCCGCGCGGCTGGAGGGGACGCCCGGCGCGTTCACCCGCGTGGAGCAGCGCCCCGGGTGGGAGCCCGGCGGGGTGCGCGACGGCGTCGCGGGCGTCCACCTGGACGCCGCGCTGCCGCCGGGGTTCGAGGAGCGGGCCGTCCGGCGGATCCGGGACGGCCTGCGCGACGCGCGCACGTGCTCGGCGCCGCGCGGGTACGGCGCGCTGGTGGACGCGTGGCTGGTCGGCGAGGCGCCGCCCGCGATCGGGGACGAGCGCACGGCGCGGCTGTTCGGCTCGTGGAGCGAGGACCGCCGCCGCGCGTGGCTGGGGCGGCACTTCGCGGACTACCGGACGTGCACGCTCGGCCCCCACGACTTCCGCACCGCGGCGGACGTCCGCGCGGCGCACGCGCCGGGCCTGGACGACCGGGCGGGCGCGGCGGGCCGTCCGGGAACGGCGACGCGCCGCTCTCCGCACGAGGCGGGGAACGGCGCGCAGGGTTCCCCTGCACGGCCGCGCCGGGACCCCCAGCCCGGCGCGGCCGCGCAGGAGCCTTAAGCCCGGCCGGCCGGTTCGGCGACCGGCGCGGGCTTGGTCCAGTGGCGTTCGACGAAGAACGGGGCGACGGGCAGCACCGCGGCGCCCATCGCGAGGACGGTCCGCGTCAGGTTCCAGCCGAGCTGCTGCCGCACGAGGACCGCCGCGCCGATGTAGGCGACGAACAGGGCCCCGTGGATCGCGCCCACCAGCGACACCGCCGCGGGCATGTCCGCCATGTACTTCAGCGGCATGGCCACGAGCAGCAGCAGGAGGAACGAGACGGCCTCCGCGATGGAGACGACCCGGAACGCACGAACAATGTCCACGTCCGGTCAACGGCCGCCGCCCGCGGGAGGTTTCAGCCCGGGGTATGGCCCTGATCACATCGCCCGGACAGCAACAAGTGGCGTGAACGGGCGGCGCGGCGGGGCATGCCGGGTGTATGGCGAGCGAAAAACCGAATAGCGCGGCCCCCCGATCCCTCCGCCCGCTCCGGTTCCTGCGCGGTCCGGTGCTGCTGGTCGTCGTGACGGCCGTGGTCGTGGTGGCGGGCCTGCAAGTCCTTCGCGGGCTGGGACTGCCGGACTGGGCGAACCCGTTCGAGACGGAGACGAAGGACCGCAGCGGGCCCGTCCTGGTCAAGTCGATCCAGGACCTGCGGCGCTACGAGGCCGCGAGCGGGTCCTTCCAGGTCATCGTGGACCTGGAGCAGGACGCGAAGTTCCTGCCGGGTTCGCTGCGCGGGAAGCGCACCCTGTTCGTCGGCAACGGGACCGTGGACGCCTACGTCGACTTCTCGAAGTTCGGCGAGGGCGCGATCAAGGTGAACGCGGACCGGACGGCCGCGACGATCGCGCTGCCGCCCGCGCGGTTGGACAGGACCAACCTCGACACGGAGAACAGCTACGTCCACGCCACCGACCGCGGCCTGTTCGACCGGTTCGGCGATTTCTTCAGCGACAACCCGAACGACCAGCAGCAGCTCTACGTCCTGGCGAGCCGCAAGATCCAGGACGCGGCCGCGGAGAGCGGCCTGCGGGAGCGCGCCGACGCCAACACGAGGTCGATGCTCACGAACATGCTGCAGGCCCTCGGCTTCGCGTCGGTGAAGTTCACCGAGCCCGCGCAGTGACCCCCGCGCCCGCCCCGGGCGGGCGCGGGGGCCCGCGTCACGCCTTGGGCACGCGAAGGACGAGCGCGTCTCCCTGGCCGCCGCCGCCGCAGAGGCCGGCGGCGCCGACGCCGCCGCCGCGGCGCTTCAGCTCGTAGGCCAGGTGCAGCGCGATGCGGGCGCCCGACATGCCGACCGGGTGGCCGAGCGCGATCGCGCCGCCGTTCACGTTGACCTTCTCGGGGCCGACGCCGAGGTCGCGCATCGACTGGATCCCGACCGCCGCGAACGCCTCGTTGATCTCGACGAGGTCGAGGTCGGCGACGTCCAGGCCCTCCTTGCCGAGCGCGTGCTTGATCGCGTTGGCGGGCTGCGACTGGAGCGAGTTGTCCGGGCCCGCGACGTTGCCGTGGGCGCCGATCTCGGCGAGCCACTCCAGCCCGAGCTCCTCGGCCTTCGCCTTCGACATCACGACGACCGCCGCGGCGCCGTCGCTGATCTGCGAGGACGAGCCCGCGGTGATCGTCCCGTCCGCGCTGAACGCCGGACGCAGCCTGGCGAGGCCCTCGACGGTGGTGTCGCCCCGCACGCCCTCGTCCGCGGCGAACACGATCGGCTCGCCGCGCCGCTGCGGGATCTCGACGGGGGCGATCTCGTCGTCGAACACGCCGTTCTTGATCGCCTCGGCGGCGCGCCGGTGCGACCGCGCGGAGAACTCGTCCTGCTCCTCGCGGGAGATGTCGAGCTTCGCGTTGTGCCGCTCGGTCGACTCGCCCATGGGGATGCCGTCGAACGCGTCGGTGAGCGCGTCGTAGGCCATGTGGTCGAGCATCTCGACCGAGCCGTACTTGTAGCCGCCGCGCGACTTCGGCAGCAGGTGCGGGGCCCGCGTCATCGACTCCATGCCGCCGGCGACGACGATGTCGAACTCGCCGGCGCGGATGAGCTGGTCGGCGAGCGCGATGGCGTCCAGGCCGGACAGGCACACCTTGTTGATGGTGATCGACGGGACGTTCATCGGGATGCCGGCCTTCACCGCCGCCTGCCGCGACGGGATCTGCCCCGCGCCCGCCTGCAGCACCTGCCCGAGGATCACGTACTGGACCTGGTCGCCGGACACCCCGGCCCGCTCCAGCGCCGCCCGGATCGCGTGCGCGCCGAGGTCGGCCGCGGAGAAGTCCTTGAGCGAGCCCATCAGGCGGCCGATGGGCGTGCGCGCTCCGGCGACGATCACGGATGTGGCGGTCATGAGGGGGCCCTCCAGAGTGGTGCTGCGCCGACGTTTGCCACCATACCCAGGAGTATCGGCACGCCTTCGAGGGAGACCCGCCCATGCTGACCCGCATCGACCACATCGGCATCGCCTGCCACGACCTCGAGGCAACCGTCGAGTTCTACAAGTCCGCCTACGGCTTCTCCGACGTGCATTTCGAGGTGAACGAGGAGCAGGGCGTCCGGGAGGCCATGCTCAAGATCAACGAGACGGGCGACGGCGCCGCCAGCTACCTCCAGCTGATCCAGCCGATCCGCGACGACTCGGCCGTCGCCAAGTGGCTCGCCAAGAACGGCGAGGGGGTGCACCACATCGCGTTCGGCACCGACGGCACGGTGTCCGAGGAGGCCGCGAACATCGGCGCGAAGGGCGTCCGGGTCCTGTACGACGAGCCGCGCCAGGGCTCGATGGGCTCGCTGATCAACTTCCTGCACCCGAAGGACTGCCACGGCGTCCTGACCGAGCTGGTGCAGAAGCGCTGACGGCGGCGGACGACCGGTCACGGAGCGGCGCCGCACCGTGACCGGATCGTGACGCATTCGGGACACCGGGACGGGGAACGGGGTGCAGACTGCCGCTCTGTGACCATTCGGTCGCGTCTGGTGCATTTGTGGGGCCCGTACCTGGGCAGCCGCGACTTCACGGAGCGACATGCCAAAACGGGACAAAACACGCAGCGCGTCAAGATGAGCCCCCAACACGGCAGTGTCCGGAGTAGGCTTCATTCGCCGGAAGAGGTCTGGGGCGCTGCGCCGTTCCCGCCAGGCGATCAACCGGTCCCCGGAACCACCCGTAGCCCCGTCACATCAGGATTGAGCCACATGCAGTCCGACATCGACGCCCAGCTCACCAACTTCTTCGAAGAAACGCCCCCACGCGAGTTCGACGTGGTGCTCCGCGGCTACGACCGGCACCAAGTCGACGAGCACATCAAACAGCTCGAAAGCGAGGTCCGGCAGACCCGCGAGTCGACCCAGGCCATGCAGCGGGAGCTGTCCGACGCGCACCGCCAGCTGCAGGAGCAGGAGCGCCCCACCTACTCCGGCCTGGGCGCCCGCATCGAGCAGCTGCTCCGGCTCGCCGAGGAGCAGGCCACCGAGCTCGTCCAGGCGGCGCGTTCCGAGGCCAACGAGATCAAGGCCGCCGCCAAGGTCGACGCCGCCGAGCTGCGCGCCACCGCCGAGAACGACGCCGCCGAGCTGCGCGCCACCGCCCAGCGCGAGGGCGACGACATGCGCAACGCGGCCGAGCGCGAGGCCGAGGAGGTGCGCACGTCCGCCCGCCGCGAGGCCGACGAGCTGACCTCCACCACCGAGCGCGAGGTCGCCAAGCTCCGCGCCACCGCCGACCACGAGGTCGCCGAGAAGCGCGCCGCCGCCGAGCGGGAGATCGCCAAGCTCCGCACCACCACCGAGCGCGAGGTCGCGCAGCTGCGCGCGTCCACCAAGCGCGAGCGCGACGAGATCCTCACCACCGCCAAGCGGCAGGCCGACGAGATGCGCGCCCAGGCGCAGCGCATCCTCGAGGAGAGCGAGGCCCAGCGCGCCCAGGCCGAGGCCGAGTTCGAGATCCAGCTCGCCGCCCGCCGCGAGGAGGCCGACCGCCAGGACGCCGAGCGCCACGCCGCCGCCCAGGCCGCGACGCAGAAGCTCGTCGCCGAGGCCGAGCAGCGCGCCGCGTCCGCCGAGCAGCGCGCCGCCAAGGCCACCCAGCAGGCCGAGCAGACCCGCCGCGAGGCCGACTCGCACGCGAAGCAGCTCGTCGCGAACGCCCGCAAGAACAGCGACAACGTCATCGCCGAGGCCAAGGCCCAGGCCGAGCAGCTGCTCGCCGAGACCAAGGCCGAAGCCGACCGCGTCCGCACCAACGCGCAGCGCCAGGTCGACGAGCTCACCCGCCAGCGCGACAGCATCACCAGCCACCTCAACCAGCTCCGCCAGCTCATCGGCGGCGTCTCCCCGGGCATGGGCGCCGACGAGATCGCCGCGCCGCCGGAGAAGCCCGCCATCCCCGCGGCCGAGCCCAAGGAGGAGCCGCCCGCGCCCAAGCCGGCCCCGAAGCCGGCCGCGGCGAAGGCCGCACCGGCCAAGCCCGCCGAAGCCAAGAAGTCCGACGAGGACGACGAGGACTGGTGGCAGGAGTGACCTCCTGACGCGTTCACCCGCGCGTCACCGACGGAAAGCCTAGAGGCGGAGTGAACGCCTCTAGGCTTTCCGTCGTCTACATCACGAGCACCACTCGAAGCCGATCGCGGCAGGAGACAGAGGAGACCGGCGTGCCCGACGAGACCCCCCGCGAGGACGGTTCCGCCGCGCCGCCCGGCCCCGCCCAGGTC
>NZ_QHJN01000096.1:0-32222 GCF_003947565.1 Actinomadura sp. WAC 06369
GTCCCGGCCCCGGCCCCGCCGCCCGCGGACGGGACGCCCGTGCACGCGCCGCCCGCCCGGGAAGCGTTCGCGCCGCTCCCCGGCATGCCGGAGGACCCGACGCGGGGCGTGTTCGTCATCCACGGCCGCGACGGGCGGGTGCGGGACGGGATGTTCGCGTTCCTGCGCGCCTGCGGCCTCGCCCCCTACGAGTGGGAGACGCTCGTCGCCCTGACCGGCGCGACCGGCCCGTTCCTCGGCGACGTCGTCGTGCGGGGCATCGCCCGCGCGCAGGCGGTCGTGGCGCTGCTGACACCGGACGACATCGTCGAGCTCGACCCGCGCCTGCGCCTCCCGGACGAGGACCCGTTCGAGCTCGCGCCGTCCGGCCAGGCCCGGCCGAACGTGCTGGTGGAGCTGGGGATGGCGCTCGCGCTGTGCCCCGACCGCACGATCCTCCTCCGGGCGGGGGCGCAGCGCCCGATCGCCGACCTGGCGGGCCGCAACTTCATCCGGCTGTCCGACGGCCCCGAATGCCGCAGCAAGATCCGCGGCCGGCTCGCCCGGGCGGGCTGCCCGGTCAACGGCCACGGGGAGGACTGGCTGACCGCCGGGACCCTCACCTCCCCGACGACCGCGCACCCGCCGTCCTGACCCGCGGGAGCCGGACCGGAAGCATGTCGGAAGCGCTTCGGAAGCGTCCCGGAGCATTCCTGCGCCTTTCCGCGGAAGCGCACGTCCGGGTCTCCTGGGAGCGACCCGAACAGGCGGGTCCGTACGGATATGGGGGCCGCCGGATGGTGGACTGGGGAAACGTGTTCCGCACCGGCCTGGAGATCGCCGAGCAGACGTCCTACGGCGTCACCATCGCGCAGTGGGAGGAACTCGACGACGAGACCGCCTACCAGACGATCTACGAGTACGTCCTGCAGGCGCCGCTCAGCAGGCTCACCGGGATGGACACCGCCCTCTCGGTCGCGGCGGCGACCCGGTTCGACATCAACGCCCGCCGCCGGGTGGGGCGCTTCTACGCGTTCTTCAAGCTCGTCGAGTTCCGCCAGCACGGCTTCCGCGGCTTCGCCGACTGACCCGGCGCCCGCCGACGACGCCCCGAGCGCCCCGCCCGTCCGGTCGGCGGGCGGGGCGAGCGCGGCCGCCGACCGGACACGGCGGTCCGGGGGGTGCGGAGCCGCCCGCCGGGGCCGGGGGGCGTTACTCGGTGTCGAGGGCGGCGCGGACGGCGGCGAGGCGTTCGGCCAGCTCGGGGTGCGCGTCGCGCAGCTCGTGGAGTTCGGAGCGGGCGTCGAGGAGCTGCGACCAGACGATGTTGCGGCCGCGTTCGGCGAGCGCGAGGGCGAGGGAGGGGTCGCCGGTGGCGAGGGCGCTCGCGGCGGCGTCCGAGCCGACGCCCGGCCAGTTCGCGAGGCGGTCGCGGCGGGTGTCGCCGTACAGGCCGTGCCAGGCGAGCGTCGGCAGCAGGTCGACGGCGGCGGCGTAGCCGGTGCGGGCGTCGTGGTGCGCGCCGAGTTCCGTCGCGAGGGCGCCCCAGCGCACGGCCGCGCCGACCCGAAGCGTTGCGGCGGCGGTCGTGGCGGCGACGACGGTCCGGGCGTGCGCGAGCGCGGTGACGGCGTCGTCCGCGGCGCCGGTGGCGGCGGCGGCCCGCTCCCCGAGGGCGCGGCTGAGGTGGTCGAGGGCGGCGATGTCGCGCGGATCGCCGTCGGGGACCCCGGCGACGGCCTCCTCGGCGGCCTCGACGGCGAGGTCCAGGTCGGACGTGCGGCCGGTGGCGCGGTACCGGTCGAGGAGGAGCGACGCGAGGTTGACGAGCCACCCGGCCCGGTCGGCGGGACGGTCCGTCGACTCGTCCACCGCCTTCGCCGCGACGTCCAGCGCCTCGTCGAGGACGGACGGGTCGGGCTCGCCGGCGGACTCGTACCGGGCGCGGAGCCGCAGCGCGCGGTGGGCGAGCGTGCCGGCGCGGACGCGGTGCCACGCGGGCGCGGCCTCCAGGGCGAGGTCGTTGAACGCCAGCGCGATGTCGAGCAGTTTCGGGTCCCCGGTGCGGCGGTGGACTTTCGCGTACGCCGTTTCGGCGTGCCCGATGTAGAGGAGCCGGTCCGCGTGCCCCGCGGGGCAGTGCTCGACGGCGAGCGCCGCGTGCACGAGGGCCTCGTCGGCGTCGGACGGCTCGCCCCACCGGTCGTACCGGCCGAGGAGCGCCGCGGCGAGCGCCGCGTGCGCGCCGGCGTCCTCGCCGGCGTGCCCGACCGCCTCCCGGGCGACGTCGACGGCGCGGTCGAGGGCCTCCGCCGGGCCGCCGACGTCCGCCTGGCCGCACAGCGCCCTGGACAGGTTCGTGAGCCGCCGCGTGCGGCGGGTGTCGTCCGGCCCGGTCGCGGCGACCGCCGCCTCGGCCGCGGTGACCGCCGCGGCCGCCGCGGCGGCGTCGACGGTGCCGTCCGCGACCGGGTCGCTGAGGACGGCCGCGAGGACGGCCGACAGCACGGCCTCGTCCCCCGCCCCGGCGCCGACCCGGACGGCCAGCCGGGCGAGGTCGGCGGCGCGGCGGATGTCGCGGTCGCCGGTCAGCTCCCTGCCCCGATCGGCGAGGGCCTGCGCGAGGCCCGCCAGCGTCGCGCCCGCCTTCGGGTGGTCCGGCCGGATGCGCTCGGCCGCCTCCTCCGCCGCCGCGACGGCCAGGTCGATCGCCTGCCGGTTCCCGGTCGCCTGGAACCACAGCCACAGCGCCTGCCCCAGCGTGCTCAGCGCCACCGACAGGACGTCCTCGTCCGGCGGGAGGTCCCGCCGGTCGCCGTGCCGCTCGCGCGCGAGGGCGACGGCCCGGCGCGCCGCCGCCACCGCGTTCGGCAGCCCGCCCGCCGCATCGTGCTCGTCGGCCTGGAGGACGAGCGCCGTGGCGAGCTGGGTGAGCGCGGTGGCCCGGTACGGGTGGTCGCGCGGCGCGGCCCGCACCGCGAGGTCCGCGTGCCAGACCGCCTGCGCGAGGTGGTCGGCGCCCGCCGCCATGTGCGCGTACGAGACGAGGGTGAGCCGCCGCGGACGGTCCGGGTGGTCGCGCGGGGTCGCCCGGGCGATCTCCTCCAGCATGGCGGCCCCCCGTGCGGCGCCCGCCCGGTCGCCGCCGCCCGCCAGCCCCATCGCCGCCGCGATCGTCCGTTCCGTCCGCCGGTCGGGCCGCACCCGGCCCGGCCGGAAGGGGCGTCCGGCCGGGGGCTCCGGGACGCGTTCCCGGGGCAGCCCGGCGAGCAGCGGGCGTCCCGCGTGGCCGTCCTCCTCCTGCAGCGCGGCCAGCAGGTGCGCGGCCGTGATGCGGGGGTGCCCCAAGCGGTCCCGGACGGACGCCGCGGCGTGCAGCACCCGGCACGCGTCGGCGTCCAGCGGGGCGTACCCGGCGGGGTCGAGGGGCGGCGGGCCGCCGAGCACGCCCGCCAGGGCCCGCGCCGCGGGGCCCTCCCCGGCGCGCAGCCCCCGCACCAGGTGGTCGCAGCCGGTGGCGGCGGCGCCCGCCGCGCCCGCGATGCCGTAGGCGGCGTCGATCGCGGCCTGCGCGGTCTCGTCGTAGAGGTCCCCGTCCGGCATCGGCCGCTCCTTCGTCGAACCGTGGCGGGCCCGGTGCCGCCGGCGGTATCGTCCCGCTGCGATCGTCCCGCATCGGACGAGGAGGCGGAATGGCCCCGGTGGACAGGCGGATGGCGCTCGCCCGCGAGTGGGACGACCTCGTGGCCCGCGTCCGCGGGCTCGACGGCTTCCGCGACTTCCTGCGGCCGCCGCCCGTCGCGGA
The DNA here is from genome assembly GCF_003947565.1 of Actinomadura sp. WAC 06369. Lineage (NCBI taxonomy): Bacteria > Bacillati > Actinomycetota > Actinomycetes > Streptosporangiales > Thermomonosporaceae > Actinomadura > Actinomadura sp. WAC 06369. The sequence continues at coordinate 3,785 of NZ_QHJN01000096.1, forward strand.
CCTCCCGTCCCCCGCGAGCCCGGACGCCGCCGTCGTCGTCAACGTCGGGCGCTTCCGCTGCGACGCCCTGCTCGTCCGGGACGGCGCCGTCCGGTCGGTCCCGCTGCCCGCGCTCACCGCGGCCGACGTCGCCGACCGCACCGCCCGCTACCTGCGCGCCGTCGGCGCCGACGACGGCACGCGGGACGGGCAGGACGTGCGGGATGGGCGGGACGGGCGGGACGTGCTGGCCGGGACGCTCGCGTGGCTGTGGGAGGCCGTCGCCGAACCCGTCCTCGACGCGCTCGGCATCACCGGGCCGTCCGCCGCCCCGCCGCGCGTGTGGTGGTGCCCGACCGGGCTGCTGACGCTGCTGCCGCTGCACGCCGCGGGGGTGCACGACCGGCCCGGACGGTCGGTGATCGACCGCGCCGTCTCGTCCTACACGCCCACGCTGCGCGCGCTGGGCGCCGCCCGGGCGCCGCGGACGCTCGCGCCCGCGCGGATGCTCGTGGTGGCGATGCCGCGGACCGCCGGGCAGGCCGACCTGCCGGGCGCCGCCCGCGAGCGCGCGCTGGTCGGGGAGTTCTTCCCCGGCGCGCACACCCCGCTGGAGGGGCCGGCCGCGACCCGCGCCGCGGTCGCCGGGGCGCTGGCGGGGCACCGGTGGGCGCACTTCTGCACGCACGGCGAGCAGAACCTCGACCGTCCCGCCGAGGGCGGGCTGCTGCTGGCGGACGGCGCCCTCACCGTCGCGGACATCGCCGCGAGCACGCACGGCGGCGAGTTCGCGTTCCTGTCGGCCTGCAAGACCGCGACCGGCGGCGTCTCCCTCCCCGACGAGGCCGTCACGCTCGCCGCCGCACTGCAGTACACGGGGTACCGGCACGTGGTCGCGACGCTCTGGTCCGTCCCGGACGCGGCCGCGCTGTGGATCGTCGACACCGTGTACGACGTCCTCACCGAGGGCGGGACGTTCGCCCCGGACGGCGCCGCGGCGGCGCTGCACGCGGCGGCGCGGGAGCTGCGGGCCGCGTCGGCCCCGGACCTGTCGGGCTGGGTCCCGTTCGCGCACTTCGGCCCCTGACCGGAGCGGAGCGCGACGGCGGTGCCCCACTGCGTCAGCAATTCTTACGGGCCGCGAACAGGACGTTCTCCGCGCCGCCCACCGGCCCCGAAGATCATTAACTTCGCTCCCATGTCCCACATGACGATCCACCGCCGGGCGGGCCTGGGGGCCGCGGCCCTCGCCCTCGCCCTTCCCGCGGCGTTCGCCGCCGCCCCGTCCGCCGCCGCCGACACGACGCCCCGGGTCGCGTCGACCAGCGTGTCGCCCGCCGTCATCACGGCCGGCGGGGAGGCGCTGCAGACCGTCCGGCTGACCGCGCCCGCGCCCGCGGGCGGGCTCGGCGTCGAGGTGATCAGCGTCGGGTTCGCCGACGGCAACTACCAGTACTCCACGGACGGCGGCCACGTGCGCGTCCCCGAGGGGAAGACGAGCGTCACGTTCCCGATCCGGCTGGAGGCGTACGAGGACGAGACGGTCGTGCCGCTGCTCGCCCGCCGCGACGGCGCCACCGCCGGGACGAGCGTGACGGTGCGGCCGCTCGACTGGCGCGAGCAGACCGTGACGGGGATCGACCTCGACGTCCCCGGGGACGCCAAGGCGGTCGTCGCGGGCACGAAGGTCACCGGCTCGGTGGAGCTGGCGGCCCCCGCCGGGACCGGCGGGACGTCGGTGGACCTGCGGGTCGCGCACGTCTCGGGGCTCCCCGGCGGCCCCGCGCCGAAGATCCCGCGCTACACCGTCGTCCCCGCCGGGAGCACCCGCGGCACGTTCACGATGGAGTACCCGGCCGTCCCGGTCGGCGGCATCGGGATCACCGACATCGCGGCCGACCTCGGCCACCCGCCCATGCGGGTCGCCCCGCTGCTGGTGCCGAAGCAGTACACGGTCGGGGTGGTACGCGAGCTGCGCGCGGGCGACCGGAACAACCTCGGGGCCGTCGGGCTGGGCGACCGCTGGCACCCGTTCGGCGCGGTCATCGAGCTGACCAGCGACACCCCCGGCGTGACGGTGCCGCGGAAGATCGAGATCCCGGCCGAGGAGGCGGGCGCGAACTTCCCCGTCACCGTCGACCCGTCCGTCCCGGCGGGCACGAAGGTGCGGATCTCCGCGACGTGGGTGCTGTCCACCGCGGGGACGGTCACGACCGAGGCCGTCGTCGCCGGATAGCGGGCACGTTCCCCCGCGCGAGCTTTCACTCCCCCGCGGACGGGTACGCACGTGGGCGTCCCCCCATCCGAGGAGTGAACCTGTGGCGTTGCGGATCGAGGACTACGGGCTGCTCGGCGACCTGGAGACGGCCGCGCTCGTGGGCCGCGACGGGTCGATCGACTGGCTGTGCCTGCCGCGCTTCGACTCGCCCGCGTGCTTCGCCGCCCTGCTGGGCGACGAGCACGCGGGCTTCTGGCGGATCGCCCCCGCGGCGGGCGGCATGTGCGCCCGGCGCCGCTACCGCGGGGACTCGCTGATCCTGGAGACCGAGTGGGAGACGCCCGAGGGCGCCGTCCGCGTGATCGACGCGATGCCGCGCCGGGGCGAGGCCGCCGACGTCGTCCGGATCGTCGAGGGCGTCCGCGGCCGGGTCCCGGTGCATATGGCGCTGCGGCTGCGGTTCGACTACGGCCGGGTCGTCCCGTGGGTGCGGCACCGCGACGGGCAGCTCAACGCGATCGCCGGACCGGACGCGGCGTGGCTGAAGACGCCCGTGCCGCTGGAGGGCCGCGACGAGACGACGTACGCGGACTTCGCCGTGTCGGAGGGCGAGCGGGTGCCGTTCGTCCTGACGTACCGGCCGTCGCACGAGCCGCGCCCGCACCCGGTGGACCCCGAGCGGGCCCTCGCCGACACCGAGGCGTTCTGGGCCGACTGGATCAAGGATTTCCGGTACGCGGGCCGCTGGCCCGAGGCCGTCCGGCGGTCGCTGATCACACTGAAGGCGCTCACGTACCACCCGACGGGCGGGATCGTCGCGGCCGCGACGACGTCGCTGCCCGAGCAGCTCGGCGGGCCGCGCAACTGGGACTACCGGTTCTGCTGGCTGCGGGACGCGACGTTCACGCTGCAGGCCCTCCTCGGCACCGGGTTCGTCGCGGAGGCGAAGACGTGGCGGGAGTGGCTGCTGCGGGCGGTCGCGGGCAACCCCGCCGACCTGCAGATCATGTACGGGATCGACGGGACGCGGCGGCTCCCCGAGTACGAGCTCGACTGGCTCTCCGGGTACGAGGGCGCGTCGCCGGTGCGGATCGGGAACGCGGCGTCCGGGCAGTTCCAGCTCGACGTGTGGGGCGAGGTCATCGAAGGGCTGCACCTCGCGCGGGAGGCCCGCATCGAGGCGGACGAGACCGCGTGGGACGTCCAGCGGGCCCTGCTCGACTTCCTGGAGGGGCACTGGAGCGACCCCGACGACAGCCTGTGGGAGGTCCGCGGGGATCCGCGGCACTTCGTCCACTCGAAGGTGCTGGCGTGGACGGGTGTCGACCGGGCCGTCCAGGCGGTGGAGCGGTACGGGCAGGACGGGCCCGCCGACCGGTGGCGGGCGCTGCGCGACACGATCCACCGGGACGTCTGCGAGAACGGCTACGACGCCCGGCGGAACACGTTCACGCAGTTCTACGGGTCGGACGCGCTGGACGCGGCGGCGCTGCTGATCCCGCAGGTCGGGTTCCTGCCGTGGGGCGATCCCCGGGTCGTCGGGACGGTCGAGGCGATCGAGCGGGACCTCTACCGGGACGGGTTCGTCCTGCGCTACGACACGGGCGCCGGGGTGGACGGGCTGCCCGGGGACGAGGGCGCGTTCCTCGCCTGCACGTTCTGGTTCGCGGACGCGCTGCACGGCATCGGCCGCACCGCCGACGCCGTCGAGCTGTTCGAGCGGCTCCTCGACCTGCGCAACGACGTCGGGCTGCTCAGCGAGGAGTACGACACCGCGGCCCGCCGGCAGGTGGGCAACACCCCGCAGGCGTACTCGCACGTCGGGCTGGTCAACACCGCCCGGCACCTCAGCGGCGCGCCGCCGGCGGCGCGCCCCGCCACGCGATGAAGGAGACGGCATGCGCGCGTTGACCATCCGTCCCGGACGACCGGGTTCGCTGTCGGTCGCCGAGGTCCCCGACCCGGAGCCGGGCCCGGACGAGCTGCTCGTCGAGGGGCTCGCCCTGGGGGTGTGCGGCACCGACCGGGAGATCGCGGCGGGCGAGTACGGTGCGGCCCCGCCGGGACGCGACCGCCTGGTCATCGGGCACGAGTCGCTGGGCCGGGTGCGGCACGCGCCGCCCGGCGGCGGCTTCTCCCCCGGCGACCTGGTCGTGGGCGTCGTCCGGCGGCCCGACCCGGAGCCGTGCGGGGCGTGCGCGCACGGCGAGTTCGACATGTGCCGCAACGGCCGCTACACCGAGCGCGGCATCAAGGAGCTCGACGGGTACGCGAGCGAGCTGTGGCGGGTCGAGACCCGGTACGCGGTGGCGCTCGACCCCGCGCTCGCGGACGTCGGCGTGCTGCTGGAGCCCGCGAGCGTCGTCGCGAAGGCGTGGGAGCAGGTCGAGCGGGTCGGCGGGCGCGCCTGGTTCGAGCCCCGCACGGCGCTGGTCACCGGTGCGGGGTCGATCGGGCTGCTCGCCGCGCTGCTGGGCGTCCAGCGGGGCCTGGACGTCCACGTGCTGGACCGGGTCGCGGACGGCCCGAAGCCCGGCCTCGTCGCCGACCTCGGCGCCGCGTACCACCACGACGGCCTCGACGCGGCGGTGCGGGCGGCGCGGCCGGACGTGGTGATCGAGGCGACGGGCGCCGCGGAGCTCGTGTTCGGCGCGATCGGGTCGACCGCCGCCTACGGCGTCGTGTGCCTGACCGGCGTGTCGCCCGCGGGACGGAACCTGACCGTGGACGCGGGCGCGCTGAACCGCGACATCGTCCTCGAGAACGACGCGGTCGTCGGCTCCGTGAACGCGAACCGGGCGCACTACGCGGCCGCGGCGGACGCCCTCGGGAAGGCCGACCCGGGCTGGCTCGGCCGCCTCGTCACCCGCCGCGTCCCGCTGGACGACTTCGCCGAGGCGTTCGACTCCCGCCCCGACGACGTCAAGGTCGCCCTCACCCTCGGCTCGTAGCCCCCTCCCCGGCGGCCTCCCCGGCGGGCGCCGCGGCGAGAACCTCCGCGTACATCGACAGGCCCTTCGCGATCGCGTTGCGCTGGATCTCCGAGGTGCCGGTCAGGACGCGGAACATGCGGACCTTCCGGAACAGGTACTCGACCTCGGTCCCCTGCACGAGCCCCTCCTTGCCGTGGATCTGCACGGCCTCGTCGAGGATCCGGAACGCGGCCTCGGCGACGTACAGCTTGCACATGAACGCTTCGAGGCGGGGGCGGGTCCCGGCGTCGAGCGCGGCGATGGCGCCGTAGGTCATCGAGCGGGCCGCGTAGTACTCGGTGGCCATGTCGGCGAGCTTGTGCTGGATGGCCTGCAGCTTCAGCAGCGGCGCGCCGTGGACGATCCGGGTCTGCGCCCGCACGAGCGACAGTTCGAGCGCGCGGCGGGCCATGCCGAGCAGCGTCGGGCAGTGCAGGAGGCGGTTGACGGTGACGCGGCCGAGGCCGATGCGCATGCCCTCGCCCTCGGCGCCGATCAGGTTCGCGGCGGGGACGCGGCAGCCGTCCAGGACGATGTCGGCCTCGATGTTCTCGCCGGACATCGGGGTCGCGCCGTCCTCGACGCGGCAGCCGGGGGCGTCGAGGTCGACGAAGAACGCCGAGTACGCGTCCTTCGCGCCGTCCGTGCGGGCGATGACGATGGCGAAGTCGGCGAACGGCCCGGCGGTGCTGAACACCTTGCGGCCGGTGAGCCGGTACCCGTCGCCGTCGCGGACCGCGACCGTCCGCATGGCGCGGACGTCGGAGCCCGCGTCGGCCTCGGTGAGCGAGAAGCAGCAGGCCCGCTCGCCGCGCGCGACCGGCAGCAGGTACTCCTTGATCTGCCGTTCGGTGGCGTGGCGGAAGATGTCGCCGGCGCGGAGCGGGCCGCCCATCTCGCCGAGCACGCTGTGCCCGAGGACGCGCCCGCCCGCGGCGATCTCCTCCTTGAGCGCGGCGAGCCGGGTGTGCGAGAGGCCGCGGCCGCCGTACTCCTCCGGCAGGTGGATCCCGTAGAAGCCGAGCTCGCGGCTGCGCCGCCAGACCGGTTCGAGGAGCCCGCGGGTGAGCCGGGTGGTGCGGTCGACGCCGTGCTCGCGCTCGTAGTCGGCCAGTTCCCCCGCGAGGTAGCCGCGCAGGGACGCGACGAGCCCGTTCAGCTCGGGGTCGTCGTCGTAGGACGGCCGGAGGGTGAAGGTGGAGTGGCTCATCGGGTCCCCTCAGTTGACGCGCCGGTCGACGCCGGCCCAGAACGGTTCCCGCACGGCCTTGCGGTCGGTCTTGCCGTTGCGGTTGACCGGCAGCTCGGCGACGAAGTCGACCGAGCGCGGCTTCTTGTAGCGGTCGAGGCGGTCGGCGCAGAACTCGATCAGCTCCGCGGCGGAGACGTCCGCCCCGTCGTGCCGGACGACGACGGCCTTGACCGCCTCGCCCCACGTCTCGTCCGGGACGCCGACGACGCACGCCTCGCGGACCGCCGGATGCTCGTAGAGGGCCGACTCGACCTCGGTGCAGTAGATGTTGAACCCGCCCGAGATGATCATGTCTTTCTTGCGGTCGACGATGAACAGGTAGCCGTCCTCGCGCATCCACGCCAGGTCGCCGGTGTGCACCCAGCCGTCCCGGAACGTCTCCTCCGTCAGCTCGGGCTCGCGCCAGTACTCGCGGACGCAGTCCTCGCCCCGCACGACCATCTCGCCGACCTCCCGGGGCGGCAGCTCGCGGCCCGCGTCGTCCACGATCCGGATCTCGGTGTCGTAGGCGGCGCGGCCGCAGGACGCGAGCAGCTCGGGGTCCTTCTCGACGGCCTCGGCGAGCGCGGCGGCGCCGATCCCGGCGACGACGCTGGTGGTCTCGCCGAGCCCGTAGCCCTGCGCGACGATCGGCCCGAACGTCTCGACGGCCTGCCGGAGCCGCTGCGGGGACACCGGCGCCCCGCCGATCCGCAGGCTCGTCAGGCTCGACAGGTCGCGGTCGCGGACGCCGGGCTCGGCCAGCAGCATGTTCAGCATGGCCGGGACGATGAACGTGGCGGTGATCCGCTCGCGCTCGATCGTGTCGAGGAACGCGCCGGTGTCCCACGCGGGCAGGATGTGCGCGGTCGCGCCGCCGAACACGCCCGCGAGCAGGCCCATCCCGGGGGCGTGCGTGATCGGCCCGCACGCCAGGTAGCGGACGCCCGGCCGGGCGCGGGAGTCGTCGCTCATCATCTGCTTGCGCATGTTCGCGCGGCGGTTGCCGAACGTCTGCGTCGCGGCCTTCAGCTTGCCCGTCGACCCGGACGTGAAGTGCAGCGTGCAGGGGTCGTCCGGCGAGACGTCCACGGCGACCGGCTCGGGCCCGCCCTCCTCGAGCAGTTCGGCGTAGGTGAGCGGGCGGGCCTCGCCGGTGAGGTTGCCGGGGTCGAACACGACGGGCTCGCAGCCGGCGCGGACGGCCGCGAGGGCGTCGTCCGCGTGCGCGGCGTCGAACAGCAGCAGCTTCGCGCCCGCGTAGTCGAGGACGTGCTCGATCTCCCCGCGGCCGAGGCGCGCGTTCACGGGGGCGCGCAGCAGCCCCGCCTTGTAGAGGGCGAACTCGGCCACGACCAGTTCGCCGCGGTTCCACGCGAGCGACGCGACGGCGTCGCCGGGCCGCAGCCCCCGGGCGAGCAGGGCCGACGCGAGCCGGTTCGCCTCGTCCTCCAGCGCCCGGAACGTCCACGCGCGCTCGCCGCAGACGACGGCGCGCTCGTCCGGCCAGTAGCGGGCGCTGCGGGTCAGGTAGCTCCCCAGGTTCATGCACATCTCCGTACCAGTAGACCAATAGCAGACAGAGTGTTCAGTAACTCTCGGGTTGTCAAGAGGTCTCTACACTTGGGGACCGCCGGCGAGCGCGGGCGGATCCACGGTGAACGAGGGACGGCGATGGCTGAGGACAGGCGGACACGGCGGACGCGCAAGGCGCTGCGCGACGCCCTGGTGGGACTGGTACTGGAACGCGGCTACGCGTCGATCACCGTCGAGGACGTCACCGAGCGCGCCGACATCGCCCGCGCCACCTTCTACAGCCACTGCCGCGACAAGGACGACCTGTTCACCCGGCTCACCAAGGACCTGCTGGACGAGCTCGGCGCGCGGCAGCGCCCGCTGATCGCCGAGAACGCGGTGGGCTTCACCGGCAAGCCCGTCCTGGAGCTGCTTCGGCACGCCGAGCAGGAGCGCGACCTGTACCGGATCATCCTGCGGGGCGAGGGCGACGGGAAGCCGCTGCGGATGTTCACCGAGTCCTGCGTGCGGGTGACCGCCGAGGAGTTCCGCGGCCGCTCCGAGCGCAACGGCGTCGAGCCGCGCATCAACCCCGGGCTGCTCGCCCGCGCCTGGGTCGGCGAGCAGACCGCCGTCCTGCAGTGGTGGCTGGAGATCGACGACCCGCGCCCGCCCGCCGAGGAGGTCGCGCGGATGCTGCTCGACCTGGCCGTCCACGGCCGGTACTGGGCGAGCGGATTCGACGCCCCCGCCTAGCATCCGGGGCCGCCGCGCCCTCCGACCAGCGGCGACTTCCCGCCCCCGGCCGCACCCGGCCGGGGGCTTTTCCGTGCGCCGCCCCCTTGAGGAGGCGGGAAATGTGACGTAGATTGCCCGACACCCTGCACGTAACTGAACACTTCGTTCAGGAACGTCCCGTGTCTGGAGAAGTGATGACCCCATGACCGCCGACGAGATCCTGTCCCTGGTCCTGCTGCTCGCCGTGTTCGCGGTGGCGATCTGGCGGGACGTCAACGTCGGGCTCGTCGCGCTGCCCGCCGGGCTGCTGCTCGCCAAGATCGCCGGCGTGCCGGGCGAGCAGGCCCTCGCCGCCTTCCCCGTCCAGATCGTCGTGCTGATCATCGGCGTGATGTACCTGTTCGGCCACGCCCAGCGCAGCGGGGCCATCGACCGGCTCGTCCACCTCGTCGTCCGCGCGTCCGGCGGGCGGGACTGGCTGCTGCCCTGGACGATGTTCCTGGTCGGCGCCGTGCTCAGCGCCATCGGCACCCTGCCGAGCGCCACCGTCGCGATCGTCCTGCCCATCGCCATGCGGCTCGCCCGCAACCGCGGCATGGACCCGGTCGTCATGGCGGTGGTGGCCTGCGCGGGCGCCGGCGTCGGCGGCTTCTCGCCGCTGTCCCCGTGGGGCGCGATCGTCCGGGAGCTCTCCGAGAAGCAGGGCGCCGCCTTCTCCCCCACCGGCCTGTTCCTCGGCCTCGCCGCCATCAAGACCTGCACCGCGATCCTGACGTACCTCCTTCTGAAGAAGTTCATCCGCCGCGGCGCGCGGCCCGAAGCCCCCGCCGGGCCCACCGAACCCGCCGCCGCCCAGGCCGCGCCGATGAGCCGCTACGAGCTGGGGTCCGCGGCGGGGATCGGTGCGTTCCTCGTGATGGTGCTGGCGCTGGGGATGAACCCGCTGTTCGCGTCGCTGCTCGTGGGCCTCGTCCTGCACGTGGTGTTCAAGCCCGACACCCGGCAGGTGATCGGGGACCTGCCGTGGAGCGTCATCCTGCTGACCTCGGGCGTCCTCGTGTACGTCGGCGTCCTCGAACGGGTCGGGACGCTCGACACGCTCGCCAGGCACCTCGGCGGCATCGACATCGCGCTGCTGACCGTGCTGGCGATCGCCTACCTGGCGGCGCTGTTCGCCACCGTGGAGTCGTCCACGGTCGCCGTCCTCGGCGTGATCATCCCGCTGACCGCGACGGCGCTGCCGCACCAGTCGTCCGCCGGGTTCACCGCGCTGCTCATCGCGATCTGCGGGGTGATCGGCGCGGTCGGGATCAGCCCGATGCACCTCGGCGGCGGGCTGGTCCTGGCCAACACCGGCGACGAGGAGAACCCGCGGGTGTTCCGCTGGCTGCTCGGCATCTCGCTGGTGGCCGCGCTCGTCCTGCCGCTGCTGTTGCTGCTGGTGCCGCTCGGCGTCGGGGTGTGACGCCCGGGCCGGGGCGGGTCACTCCCCCGGCAGCAGCCGGGTGAGCAGGTGCGGGACGGCGATGGCGCCGAGCATCGCCTCCCCGCGCCGCTCGCAGACCGCGACGAGCGGGCTGCGGGCCTGGTCCATGACGCTGGCGATCTCCATGACGGTCGCGTCGGCGCCGACCACCGGGAGCGGCAGCTCGTCCTGCCGGAGCAGGTCGGCGACGGTCCGCTCGGCGAGGGGCGCGCACAGCCGGTCGGCGTGGTCCTCGTCGTAGACGTGCGCGAGGGCGGGGTCGTCCCGGACGTACCGCGGGATCAGCAGGCGGAGCAGCCGCGAGCCCGGCAGGACCGCCACCGGGCGGCCCCGCGCGTCCGCGACGATCAGCGCCGGGAGCCCGTGCCCGGCGAGCAGGCGGGCGGCGTCCAGGGCGCCGTCGTCCGGCGTGACGGTCGGGTACTCGACGGCGAGTTCGCGTGCGCGCACGTCTCGTACGTACCCCGCGCCCGTCCGGTGGACCCCGCGTCTGGATGGGACGCGCGGATCCGGTTAAGGTCTCCTCCGGTGTGCCGGGAAGTCCGGTCGGCGTGACGTCCGCCGACCCCGAAAGCTCCCGATGACGACGGACCCGCGAGGCTTCGGCCGGGGGCGCGAGCCGCCCGGCCGGTCCCGCCCGACCGCCGCGGGACGGGCCGCGCCGGGGAGTCCCCCGGCGCGCACGGGGAACGTCCCGGACGATCGGCCCGCGGCGCGCCGACGAGCGACCCGCGCACCCGTACCGCCCGCACCACGCACCCGATCGGAGCCCTCTTGGCCGCCGCCGCAATCGCGATCTTCGTCGTCGCGTACGTCCTGATCGCCTCGGAGAAGATCCACCGCACCGCCGTCGCGCTCGGCGGCGCCGGGCTCATGCTCCTCCTGCACGTCGCCGACGCCGAGTCGGCGTTCTTCTCCGAGGAGACCGGCGTCGACTGGAACGTCGTCTTCCTGCTGCTCGGCATGATGGTGATCGTGTCCGTGCTGCGGCAGACCGGCGTGTTCGAGTTCGTCGCGATCTGGGCGGCCAAACGGGCGCGCGGGAAGCCGTACCGGCTGATGGTCATGCTCGTGCTCATCACCGCGTTCGCGTCCGCGCTGCTGGACAACGTGACGACCGTGCTGCTGATCGCGCCGGTGACGTTCCTGGTCTGCGAGCGGCTCGGCCTGAAGGTCGTCCCGTACCTGATCGCCGAGGTGATGGCGTCGAACATCGGCGGCACCGCCACCCTCGTCGGCGACCCGCCGAACATCATCATCGCGAGCCGCGCCGGGCTGTCGTTCAACGACTTCCTCGTCCACCTGGCGCCGCTGGTCATCGTGCTCGTCGCCGTGTTCTGCCTCCTCTGCCGGGTGCTGTTCCGCTCCGCGTTCCGGTACGACCCGGAGCGCGCGAAGGAGGTCATGGCGCTGAACGAGCGCGAGGCGATCACCGACCGGCGGCTGCTGTGGCAGGGCCTCGCCGTCCTCGCGGTCGTGATCGTCGCGTTCGTCCTGCACCCGGTGCTGCACTACGAGCCGTCCGTCGTGGCGCTGCTCGGCGCGGGCCTGCTCGTCGCCGCCACCAAGGTGACCACCGAGGACGCGCTGCGCGAGGTCGAGTGGCCCACGCTGGTGTTCTTCGCGGGCCTGTTCGTGATGGTCGGCGGGCTCGTGGAGACGGGCGTCATCGGCGAGGTGTCGGCCTTCGCCGCCGAGCGGACGGAGGGGCGGCTCGGGCTCGCCGCGATGGTGCTGCTGTGGGGATCGGCGCTGATCTCCGCGATCGTCGACAACATCCCGTACGTCGCCACGATGAGCCCGATCGTCGCCGACCTCGTCCAGGGCTACCCGGGCGACGACGGCCAGGTGCTGTGGTGGGCGCTCGCGCTCGGCGCCGACCTCGGCGGCAACGCCACCGCGATCGGCGCCAGCGCGAACGTCGTCGTGCTCGGGATCGCCGCCCGCAACGGGGCGCCGATCAGTTTCTGGCACTTCACCAAGTACGGCATCGTCGTCACCGTCGCGACGATCGCGCTGGCGACCCCGTACCTGTGGCTCCGCTACCTGTGACGGCCGCGACCCATGTCACGTGATTAACCGGGCTTCTCGGGTATCGCCACCGGCAGAGGCGATCAGAAGGGAGCCAGGACGATGCCGAAGACCACCGGCAAGGGCCAGGCGAAGAAGGAGGAGCTGCCCGACACCATCAAGCGCTCGGACGCCAAGGCGCAGCGCACCTTCGCGAAGGCGCACGACTCGGCCGTCGAGGAGTACGGCGAGGGCCGCCGCGCCCACCAGGTCGCCTACGCGGCCCTGAAGCACACGCACGAGAAGGTCGGCGACCGCTGGGAGCCGAAGTCCGGCGGCAAGGGCCCGTCCGACGCGCAGGCGGAGGGCGGCCGCGACACCTCCCGCAAGACGGCCGGCGGCGTGGACGCGAACGCGTCCAAGACCCACCTCTACGACGTCGCGAAGCGCCTCGACATCTCGGGCCGCTCGAACATGAGCAAGAACGAGCTGGTGAAGGCCATCGAGAAGGCCAACAAGAGCGAGACCCGCAAGGCGCGCGGCAAGTCCTGACCCGGCGACGAGCACCGCCGGGCGCCCCGGTAGGCGGCCCGCCCCGGGACCGGGGCGTCGATGATGCCGGTGATCGGCTTGACCGCGTCCTCGGGGCGCTGCCCCAGCAGCGGCCCCAGAACCGCGGCGGAGATCCGCATGCCCGCCCCCACCTCGCCGGCGAAGCCCGTCCGGACCAGCCGGGCGGGACCCCAGGTGGCGTAGGGCGTCGATGCGGTCGAGGCGCTCCGCCAAGCGGCCGGCGACGCCCCGGCCGGTCATGCCACCTCGATGACGTCGCCGATCGCGGCGGGGCCGTCCGGCGCGTCGGACACCGACAGCGTGTGCACGCCCGGCTCGACGGCGCCGAGGTCGAAGCGGAACGAACCGTCCTCCGCGATCTCGCACGCGACGGGGGCGGGCGCCCCGGACACCCGGGCCCACAGCTTCGTCTCCGGGGCATGGCCGGCGGCGCGGCCCGCGATGCGGACGGCGGTCTCGGCCGGGTACAGGTCGTCGACGTCGAGGCACAGCCGCCGGCCCGCGCGCGGCACGCCGGGGTCGTGGGCGGGCGGGAACGGGGCGCCGCCGGGGGCGAGCGCCGGGTCCTCGTCGTTCAGGTCGTCCAGGACGTCGGTGAGCATCAGCGCGATCCGCTCGGCGCTCACCGCGCCGTCCACGAGCCCGTTGTGGCCGTCGTTGCCGTAGCCGACGACGACGCCGTCGCGGGCGCCCGGCCAGGCCGACACGACCGGGACGGTGCCGTCGCCGTCGCGGGCGGAGTACTCGGCCGGGAGGAGGTCGGCGTCCTTGGAGCACTTGAGCCGCCCGCCGCCGCGCAGCGTCGCCTGCTGGAGCGTCCGCTGCCCGTAGCCGACGAGCGGACGGACGAGCCCCGAGCGCTCGTGCGGCGAGTTCAGGTCCGCGAGGAACGCGCGGGACGCCCGGACGCGCGCGGCGTCGAGGTCGAGGCCGTCCACGATCTCGGCGGGGCGCCGGGCCTCGCCGGCGGCGCCCGCGCGGCGGTCGGCGACCGTCCGGTACATCGGCAGGAGGTCGTACACGCCGGGGACCTCGCGGAACGTCCCGGCGAGGCGGCGCAGCCGGGCGGGGCCGAACTTCGGGCCGTTGACCAGGTAGTCGAGCGCCTTCACCGAGCCGCGGAAGGGCGTGCCGGCGGTGATGACGCGGTGGCAGTCGCCGTCGTGGTCGTGGTGCCGCAGGTAGTGCGTCGCGACGAGCCCGCCCATGCTGTGCGCGACGATGACGACGCGGGGGCCGTCCACGCGTTCGGCGAGCGCAGTTAGCCGGGGGCGGATCGCGGCGGCGAGGCGGGCGGAGTTCACCGCGACCGGGCGCCGCCAGTCGTAGGGGAACTCGAGGTAGTTGAGGTCGTCCAGCTCGAAGCGGGCGCGCAGTTCGCGCCGCAGCGCCCCGTACGGGCCGAGCACCCTGGACAGGTACGGGACGGGCACCGCCATCAGCCCGTCCGGTCGGATGCCGTCGTCGAAGCCGGGGTCGCACAGGGCGTCGTATCCGGCGGCGAGCAGGTCGGGGTCGCGGACGGCGGTGCGCATGTCGGCCGAGAGGCCCCAGGCGACCCTGCCGTCGCGGCGCAGCGAGCTTCCCAGGATGCCCGGGAGGAGGACCAGCAGGTGCCGTACCGGCATCCGCTCGGCCGCGTCATGCGGCCCTTCGGCCAGGTGACCGCCCAACCAACTCTCCCCGTTCTTGAAGAGCCCCCGTGTGGGGCAACGAGAATACCCCGTTAATGAGCGGAATTCCGCACGTAACGGTTACCGCCTTTACTTCATGATCTTTTCGGACTCCGGAGAGAACCGGTGGGCGCCGCCGTCCGCCACGGGCATGGGAACGGGCCGGCGAATGCCGCGCCCGGTCGCATTTCCCGGGTCCGTTGCACGACTGCTGAACTGCGGTGACGCGGCCCGGGCCGGTCGCCGCCGCGACCGTGCGCGGACGGGGCCGCACGTCCGGATCGTCCTCCTCCCGGGGCGTGCCGCGTGCCGGACCCGCGGGCGGCGGCCGGATATGGCCAGCCCGCCGGACGACCGAGGGGACCGGCCTCCGGGGGCTCAGCCCCCGTCGGTCGGCGCGGGTTCCGCGGGCTCCCGCACTCCGTCGACGGGGTCGGCCGCGCGGCTGCGGCGTTCCTGCTCGCGCAGGCGTTCGAGGTAGCGGGAGTCCCAGAGCAGCGCGAGAAGGAGCACCGGAAATACCTGGGCGAGCGTCGTGTAGAACTCTTGATGACCCACCGGGGCAGCGTAATCGGCGAATGCCGGTAAAGGGATATGTTCCCCTATCCCCCGGCGGCTGGGGTCGGTCCGTCACCACGAAGACGCCGTGCGCGCACGCCCGGCGCGATGGTGCGCATCGCGCCGGGCGGATCCCGGCCGCCTTCCGGGCGGAGTCCCGGTCGGCGGGAGGGGGTCGACGGCGGGGGCGTCCGGCCGCGTACTCTACCAAACAGTTGTTAGAAAGAAGGGAGGCGAACATGGTGGTCGAGTACGCGCGGCGGGGGGACGTCGCGGTGGTGACGATGAACCGGCCGGAGTACCGCAACGCGCAGAACTCCGCCATGACCTACGCGCTGGACGAGGCGTTCTACCGGGCGGCCGGGGACGACGACGTCAAGGTGATCGTGCTCGCCGGTGCGGGGCCGCACTTCTCGGCCGGGCACGACATCGGCACCCCGGGACGGGACGCCGACCGCACCTTCCCCCGCAAGGCCGGGATGTGGTGGGACCACGTCGGCAAGGCAGGCGCGGAGAGCCGGTTCGCGCGCGAGTCGGAGGTCTACCTCGGGATGTGCCGCCGGTGGCGGGAGATCCCGAAGCCGATGATCGCGTCGGTGCAGGGCGCGTGCGTGGCGGGCGGGCTGATGCTGGCGTGGGTGTGCGACCTGATCGTCGCGTCGGACGACGCCTTCTTCGCCGACCCCGTGGTCCGGATGGGCATCCCCGGCGTGGAGTACTTCGCGCACCCGTGGGTGATGCCTCCGCGCATCGCGAAGGAGTTCCTCTACACCGGCGAGCGCATGACGGCGGCGCGCGCGCACGAGCTCGGCTGGGTCAACCGCGTGGTCGCGCGGGACGCGCTGGAGGAGGAGACGTTCGCGCTGGCCGACCGGATCGCGGCCATGCCCCGGATGGGGCTCGCGCTGACGAAGAAGGCCGTGAACCAGGCCGAGGACATCCAAGGCATGCAGACCGGGATGGACTCGGTGTTCGGCCTCCACCACCTCGCGCACGCGCACAACGCGGAGACGGGCGCGGACTCCCTGGCGGGGCAGGACGCGAAGAGCATGAAGGCGGCTTCGGAGAAGGCGGCAGCGAATGGATCTTGAGTTCGGGACGGCGGACGAGGAGTTCCGCGCGGAGGTGCGGGCGTGGCTGGCGGAGCACGTGCCCGCCGAGCCGCTGCCGTCGCTGGAGACCGAGGAGGGCTTCGCGGCCCACCGGGAGTGGGAGCGGACGCTCGGCGCCGACCGGCTGTCGGTGGTGTCGTGGCCGGAGGAGTACGGCGGCCGCGGCGTCTCGGTGCTCCAGTGGCTCGTGTTCGAGGAGGAGTACTACGCGGCGGGCGCGCCCGGCCGGGTCAGCCAGAACGGCATCAACCTGCTGGCGCCGACGCTGCTGAAGCACGGGACGCCGGAGCAGCTCGCGCGGGTGCTGCCGCCGATGGCCGCCGGGGAGGTGATCTGGGCGCAGGCGTGGTCGGAGCCGGGCGCGGGCAGCGACCTGGCGGCGCTGCGCGCGACGGCGACCCGGACGGACGGCGGGTGGCTGCTGAACGGGCAGAAGACGTGGAGTTCGCGGGCGGCGTTCGCCGACCGGGGCTTCGGGCTGTTCCGGTCCGACCCCGACAGCGAGCGGCACCGCGGGCTCACGTACCTGATGTTCCCGCTGGACGCCGAGGGCGTGACCGTCCGGCCGATCGGGCGGCTCGACGGCAAGCCCGCGTTCGCGGAGCTGTTCCTCGACGGCGTGTTCGTCCCGGACGGCGACGTCATCGGCGAGCCCGGGAAGGGCTGGAGCGTCGCGATGAGCACGGCGGGCAACGAGCGCGGGCTGACGCTGCGCTCCCCCGGCCGGTTCACCGCCGCGACGGAACGGCTCGTGGAGCTGTGGAAGGAGCGGGCCGACCCGGCGGACACGGCGCTGCGGGACCGGGTCGCGGACGCCTGGATCCGGTCGCGCGCGTACCGGCTGAAGGGCTTCGAGACGATCTCCCGGGACGACGACATCGGCGCCGAGTCGAGCCTGAACAAGGTCTTCTGGTCGGAGCTGGACGTGGCGCTGCACGAGACGGCGCTCGACCTGCTCGGCGCGGACGGCGAGCTGGAGTCGGAGTGGCTGGAGAACTACGTGTTCTCGCTCGCCGGCCCCATCTACGCGGGCACCAACGAGATCCAGCGGAACGTGATCGCCGAGCGGCTGCTCGGCCTGCCGAGGGGGGCACGGTGAAGTTCGTCCTGTCCGAGGAGCAGCGGATGTTCGCCGGGACGCTGCGGCGGCTGCTCGCCGAGGCCGGCACCGCGAAGACCGTCCGGGCGTGGGCGTCCGGGGACCACGCTCCGGGCCGCGCGGTGTGGGCGGCGCTCGCGGAAGCCGGGCTGTTCGCGGTGGCGGTGCCGGAGGAGCACGGCGGCGCGGGCCTGCTGCCGGTGGAGCTGGTCGCGGCGATGGAGGAGGTGGGGCGGGCGGCGGCGCCCGGCCCGTACGTCGAGACGCTCGCGGCGGCGGAGCTGCTGCCCCGGACGGGCGGCGGCGCGCTGCTGGAGGGCATCGCCGAGGGCGCCGCGATGGTGACGCTCGGCGTGCCGCACGCGCTGGACGCCGACGCCGCCGACGCCGTCCTCGGGACCGACGGGAAGCCGCGCACGGCCTCCGGCGGCCCGCTGGCCTCCCTCGACCCGGCCCGGCGCCTGTTCCGCGTGGACGGCTCCCCGGGCGGGCGGCCCGACTTCGGGGTGCTGATGTGCGCGGCGCAGCAGATCGGGCTCGGCCGGGCGCTGCTGGACGTGACGGTCGAGTACGCGAAGACGCGGCGGCAGTTCGGGCGCCCGATCGGCGAGTACCAGGCGGTCAAGCACCACCTGGCGGGCGCGATGGTCGAGCTGGAGTTCGCGCGGCCGCTGCTGTACGGCGCGGCGCTCGCGCACGGGACGCCGGAGTTCGGCCGGGACGCGGCGGCGGCGAAGGTCGCCGCGTCCGACGCGTGCTACGGCGCCGCGAAGGCCGCCCTCCAGGTGCACGGCGCGATCGGCTACACCGACGAGTACGACCCGTCGCTGTGGATCCGCAAGGCGCGGGCGCTGCACTCGGCGTGGGGCACCCCCGCCGAGCACCGCGCCCGCGTCGCCGCCTCGCTCTAGCGGGGCAGGTCCACGCGGCGGACCTTGCCGGACGCGGTCTTCGGGAGGTCGTCCACGAAGACGACCTCCCGGGGGACCTTGAAGTTCGCGAGCCGCTCCTTGCAGTGCGCGATCAGCTCGTCGGCGGCGACGGACGCGCCGGGGCGGGTGCGCACGTAGGCGCGGGCGACCTCGCCGAGCCGCTCGTCCGGGACGCCGATGACGCCGGACTCGGCGACGGCGCCGTGCCGGGCGAGGACGTCCTCGATCTCCGCCGGGTACACGTTGAACCCGCCGACGGTGAACATCTCCTTCGTCCGCCCGGTGATCCGCAGGTTGCCGCGCTCGTCGAGGCGGCCCCGGTCGCCGGTGTCGAGCCACCCGCCGCGGAGCGTCGCGGCGGTCGCCTCCGGGTCGTCGAGGTAGCCGCTCATCACGTTGTAACCGCGCACGAGGACGGCGCCGTCCTCGCCGGGCGGCAGCGGGTCGCCCTTGTCGTCGGCGACGACGACCTCGACGTCGTCGATGGCGCGGCCGCACGTGGTCGCGATCGTCTCGTCGTCGTCGTCCACCGAGCAGGCGGTAACGGTGCCGGACGACTCGGTGAGCCCGTAGGCGGTCACGACCTGCGGGAACAGTTCGGCGCGGATGCGGCGGACGAGCGCGACGGGGACGTCGGCGGCGCCCGTGACGGCCAGCCGCAGCGACGACAGGTCGCGGTCGGCGCGGCCGGGGGCGTCCAGCAGCGTCGTGTAGATCGTGGGCGGGCCGGGCAGGACGGTGATCCGCTCGCGCTCGATCAGCGCGAGGGTCTCGCCCGCCTCGAAGACGCGCTGCAGCACCATCGTGGCGCCCTGGAGCACGCACGCCAGGACGCCCGCCTTGTAGCCGAACGTGTGGAACATCGGGTTGACGATGAGGTACCGGTCGCCCGCGCCGACGCCCGTCCGCCCGCACCACGCCCGGTACGTCCGGATGTTCTGCTCGTGCGTGCACAGGACGCCCTTCGGCCGTCCGGTGGTGCCCGAGGTGAACAGGATGTCGGCGACGTCGCCGGGCGCGACGGCGGCGGCCCGCGCGTCCGCCTCCGCCGGCGGGACGGCCGCGCCCGCGCCGAGGAACGCGTCCCACGTCGTCACGCCGGGCCGCTCGGGCCCGTTGAACGTGACGATGCCGCGCAGGCCGGGCAGCCCGGGGACGGCGCCGGACGCGTCCTGCCCGAGCATCCCCGGGTAGTCGATGCCGAGGAAGCCGTCCTCGACGAACAGCAGCTTCACCCGGGCCTTCTCCAGCGGCCAGCGCGCCTCGTCGCCCTTGTAGCGGGTGTTGAGCGGGACGAGCGCCGCGCCGGCCGACACGGCGCCGAGCACGGTCACGATCCACTGCAGCCCGTTCGGCGCCCAGATCGAGACGCGGTCGCCCGGTTCGACGCCCGCCGCGGCGAACGCGCGCGCGGCGGCCCGCACCCGGTCGCGCAGCTCGGCGTAGGTGACGCGGACGGGCCCGTCGACGACGGCCTCCGTGTCCGGGGACGTGGCCGCGGCCCGGGCCAGCACCCCGGGAATCGTCAACTCGCTCATGACCGCCCATCGTCGCCCGCGCGGGCGGGCGGCGGTACCCGGCGGTCCCGCTCACCGGTACCGGGCGATGCGCTCCCGGAACCAGTGGTAGGACGCCTTGGGCGTGCGGGCGCCCGTGGCGAAGTCGACGTGCACGAGACCGAACCGCTGCGCGTAGCCCTCGGCCCACTCGAAGTTGTCGAGCAGCGACCAGACGAAGTAGCCGCGGACGTCCACGCCGTCGTCGATCGCGCGCTGCAGGGCGCGCAGGTGGCCGTCCAGGTAGTCGATGCGGTCCTGGTCGCGGCGGGCGGGGTCGCCGTCGGGGGCGGAGCAGCCGTTCTCGGTGACGAGGATCGGCGGCAGCCGGTCCCCGTAGGCGTCGCGGAGGCCGGTGAGCAGCTCGTGCAGGCCGTCCGGGACGACCGGCCAGCCGAACGCGGTGAGCGGGTGGCCCTCGATCGGGACGTCCTCGAACGGGAGCCCGGCGCCCTCGATGCGGCCGGCGGCCTCGGCGAGCACCGACCCGCCCGCCGCCGGGGCGGCCGGGGCCGCGGCGCCGCGCGGGGCGGCGATGCGGGTGGGGCTGTAGTAGTTGACGCCGAGCCGGTCGATGGGCGCGGCGATGGCGGCGAGGTCGCCGTCGCGGACGAACGGCAGCGCGTCCGCCGCGATGCCGTAGGCGCCCATGTCGGGCAGGCGGCCGAGCAGGACCGGGTCGGTGAACAGGCGGTTCTGCAGGACGTCGAACGCGTCCGCGGCGGCCCGGTCGGCGGGGTCGCCGCTCGCGGGCCGCACCGGGCTGTAGTTGTTGGTGATGCCGATCGGGGCGGCCGAGCGCTCGCGCAGCACCGGGACGGCGAGGCCGTGGGCCAGCAGCATGTGGTGGGCCGCGGGCAGGGCGTCCAGGAGGAGGGCCTCGCCGGGCGCGTGCGTCCCGATGCCGTACCCCTCGGTCATGTGGACGAACGGCTCGTTCAGGGTGAGCCAGGCGCCGACGCGGTCGCCGAGGCGGTCGGCGACGATGGCCGCGTACTCGGCGAGCCGGTGCGCGGTGTCGCGGTCCATCCAGCCGCCGCGGTCCTGGAGGGCCTGCGGCAGGTCCCAGTGGTAGAGGGTGACGACGGGCGCGATGCCCCGCTCGGCGAGGGCGTCGACGAGCCGGTCGTAGAAGTCGAGCCCCTTCGGGTTGGCGGGGCCGCGGCCGTCCGGCTGGATCCGCGGCCACGCGACGGAGAAGCGGTAGGCGTCGACGCCGAGGCCCGCCATGAGCGCGACGTCCTCCGGCCACCGGTGGTAGTGGTCGCACGCGACGTCGCCGGTGTCGCCGTTCCTCACCCGTCCGGGCTCGGCGGCGAACGTATCCCAGATGCTCGGGCCGCGGCCGTCCTCGGCGACCGCGCCCTCGATCTGGTAGGCGGCCGTCGCCGTCCCCCAGAGCCAGCCGTCGGGCAGTGCGCCCATGGACCCTCCCCGCCTGATCCGACCGAGCGTCACATTAAACATGAACAAATGTCATGTTCGCTAGGCCGGTCGTCCCGGCGGGCTCAGGCCAGGGGGACGGTCGCCTGGAGCACGGCCTCGGTGAGCGCCTCGGAGCGGAAGTGCGCGACGGCCTGGAAGTCGGGGTCGGCGACCATCCGCGCGAACACCTCCCGCGACGGGTACCGCACGAGCAGGACGGCGTCCCACGCCTGCCCGTCCTCGGCGACCAGCGCCGTCGACCCCTTGCCGTAGTAGAGGACCTCGGAGTCGTACCGGCCGAGGATCAGCTCACCGACCGTCTTGGAGTAGCGCGCGTAGCTCTTCTCGCCGCCCTCCCGGAAGCGCAGCAGGTTGAGCATCACCACCGGCCCGCCCGGGTCCTCCGCGAGGAACCGCTTCAGCCCTTCGCCGGTCGGATCGACCGCCATGTCGCCTCCCTCTCCCGAATCGGATTCTGACCCTAGCCGCCCGCCCCCCGCCCGCACACGGCCCGGGACCGCTCCTTGGACGGCGGCACCGGCGCCGCCCGACCGGGTTGGGACCGCCGCACAACCGGGGTCATCCGGGCGGGCCGCCGGAGCCGCCGGGGCGGACGAGGCCCGCCTCGTACGCGAGGACGACGACCTGCGCGCGGTCGCGGACGCCGAGCTTGCCGATGATCCGCGTCACGTGCGTCTTCGCGGTGAGCGGGCTCATGTGCAGGCGCTCGGCGATCTC
The DNA here is from genome assembly GCF_003947565.1 of Actinomadura sp. WAC 06369. NCBI lineage: Bacteria > Bacillati > Actinomycetota > Actinomycetes > Streptosporangiales > Thermomonosporaceae > Actinomadura > Actinomadura sp. WAC 06369. The sequence goes on from NZ_QHJN01000096.1 coordinate 25,600, forward strand.
CTGGTTGCTCGCCCCGGCCGCCACCGCCGCCATGACCTCGCGCTCCCGCCCGGTCAGCGCGGCGAGCCGGCCGTCCGGGCGCGGCGGCCCGGGCCCCCGCGAGAAGTGCTCGATCACGCGGCGGGTGACCTCGGGGGCCAGCAGCGCCTCGCCCGCCGCCGCGACCCGGACGGCGGCGCGCAGCTCGTCCGGCCGGACGTCCTTGGCGAGGAACCCGGCGGCCCCGGCGCGCAGGGCGGCGAAGATGTACTCGTCCATCACGAACGTGGTGAGGATGACGACGCGGACGGCGGACAGGCCGGGGTCGCCGATGATCCGGCGGGCCGCCTCCAGCCCGTCGATGCCGGGCATCCGGATGTCCATCAGGACGACGTCGGGGCGGAGCCGCCGGGTCAGCGCCACCGCCTCCAGGCCGTCCGCGGCCTCGGCGACCACCGCGATGTCGTCCGCCTTCTCCAGCAGGCTGCGCAGGCCCGCCCGGACCAGGTGCTGGTCGTCGGCGAGCAGCACCCGCGGCCCGGTCACGGCCCCTCCCCGAGCGGCAGCCGCGCGTCCACGACCCACCCGCCGGACGGGCCGGGGCCCGCCGTCAGCGTCCCGCCGACGCCCGCCGCGCGCTCCGCCAGCCCCGCGAGCCCGTGCCCGCCTCCGTCCCCGCGCCCCGCCCCGGGCCCCGCCCCGGCGCCGCGCCCGTCGTCGCTGACCCGGACCCGCACCGCGCCGGGCGCGTACTCGACGGCCACCTCGGCGTGCGCGGCGCCCGCGTGCCGGGCCACGTTGGCGAGGGCCTCCTGGACGATCCGGTAGGCGGTCAGCCCGACGGCGGCCGGGACGTCCGCGGGCGCGCCCGCCTCCCGCAGGACGGCCGTCAGCCCGGCGCCCCGGTACCCGTCGACCAGGCCGGGCAGGTCGGCGAGCCGCGGCGCGGGCATCGGCGGCTCGCCATCGGGGTCCTCGCCGGGGGCGCGCAGCACCCGGACGGCGCCGTGCAGCTCGGCCATCGCCTCCCGGCTCACCTCGCGCGCCGTCTCCAGGGCGCGGGACGCCTCGGCGGGCTCGTCCGGGAGCGCGTCCGCGGCCACGTTGATCTGCACGGCGACGACGGCGAGGGTGTGCGCGGTCACGTCGTGGATCTCCCGGGCGATGCGCAGCCGGTGCTCGACGACCGCCCGCCGCACCTCGCGCTCCCGCTCCCGCGCGGCCCGCCGCAGCTGCTCGCGCGTCTCCGCCGCGAGCCGCCGCCGGCTGCGCACCGCGTCGCCGAGCGCGACCGCGAGGCCCGACGCCACGACGCCCGGCAGCGCCATCCCGAGGACCGGCAGCAGCGGCAGCCGGTCGGCCAGCAGCAGCCAGCCGGTGTCGAGGGCGGCGAGCGCGGCGCCCACCGCGACCGCGACCGCGAGGCGCCCGGCGGCGGCGGCCGTGTAGAGCCCGGCGAGCATCGGCCAGGTGAAGCCGATCCCGGAGAAACCCGCCGCGTTGTAGCCGACCGTCAGGACCGCGAGCCCGGCCAGGACGCCCACCGGGAAGCGGCGCCGGACGAGCAGCAGTCCCACCGTCGCCAGCGCGAGCAGCCACCCGGCGAGCTCCGGGGACCGGCCGCCCGGCTCGTCCGCCCGGACCGCCGCCAGCGCCACGGCGGTCCCGACGCCGGCCGCCACGGCGGCGTCGACGAGGAGCGCCCTCTTCCGCGATGCCGAGGCCATGGGTCAATGATGTCCGATCGGCCGTCCGCGCACCTTGTGCCGGTCCTCGGGCGACACCACCAGGAACTGCCCCATCATCCCCGCGTCCTCGTGCGCGAGCAGATGGCAGTGGTACATGTACGGGTGCACCGGGTCCGAGTGGGGGCCGAACCGCATCGCCAGCCGGACCGTGGTGCGCGGCGGGACGAACACGGTGTCCTTGCGTCCGCGCAGGTGCGGCGGAGGCCGCTCCCCGTTGACGTCCAGCACGCGGTACCCCACCTCGTGGACGTGGAAGCTGTGCGGGAGCCCGTTGCCGGGGAAGCCGCCCGCGTTCGTCACCTCCCAGATCTCCACGGCCCCGGCCTCCACGACCTCGTCGATCCGGTGGTGGTCCATCGTCCTGCCGTTCAGCGTGAAGTCGGCCATGACGAACGACCGGGTGCGGGTGCCGGGACCGGCCGGGACCGGCGGGACGTCCGCGAGCCGCGCGGGCACCGGCGGCGACTCCGCCAGGCGCGGCGCCGCCCGGATCTGCAGCAGGTCGAACGTGTCGTCGCCGCCCGCCAGCCGCTCGTACACCCGGTTCGCGCCCAGCCGCGGCGGGCGGCTGCGCAGGACGGCGCGCTCCCCCGCCGCGAACGGCACGACGATCTCGGCGCGCTCGCCCGGCGACAGCATGATCCGCCGCAGCGGGACGGGCGCCGCGAGCAGGCCCGCGTCGGTGCCGACGAGCGCGAACGTCCGGCCGTCGGTGAACCCGGCGTCGTAGACGCGGGCGTTCGACGCGTTCAGGATCCGCAGCCGCACCCGCGTGCGCGTCACCTCCAGGAACGGGTCGCGGGTGCCGTTGACGAGGATCTCGTCCCCGAGCAGCCCCGTCACCGACAGCCCCGCGAAGCGGATCCCGGACGAGTCGAGCGAGCCGTCCTCGTGGAAGTTCTTGTCCTGCAGGACGATCGGGACGTCGTCCACCCCGTACTCCGACGGGAGCCCCGGGTCCTCGCCGTCGTCCACGACGAAGAGCCCCGCCAGCCCCCGGTACACGTGCTCCGCCGTCCGCCCGTGCAGGTGCGGGTGGTACCAGAGCGTCGCCGCGGGCTGGTCGATCGTCCACACCGGCCGCCAGGCCGCCCGCGGGCGGATCGGCTGGTGCGGCCCGCCGTCCATCACCGCGGGCAGCCGCATCCCGTGCCAGTGCGTCGTGGTCGTCTCCCCCAGCCCGTTGAAGACCTCGACCGTGACCCGGTCGCCCCGGCGCGCGCGCAGAGTGGGCCCGAGGTACGCCCCGTTGTATCCCCACGTCGCGGTGCTCTTGCCTTGGAAGAACTCGCTGTCGCCTGCCCCGACCCGCAGGCGGAACACCTTCCCTTCGGGCGTCCGTTCGGGCGGGAGCAGGGGCGGTATGCGCAGCCGGTTCCGGAACGACAGCGAGCCCACGTTCGTCCGTCCGGCCTCCGCGTACAGCCATCCGCCGTACCCGAGGACGGGGGCGGCCGTCACCAGCCCGGCCGCCGCGCCCCAGCGCAGGACGTCCCGGCGCGACGGCCTCACGCGTCCTCCCCGCCGCGCCGCCGCGCCCCGGAGAGGACGAGGAGCGCCCCCGCGCCCGCCAGCCACAGGCCCACCGGCCCCTCCGGGAACCCTTGCAGGCGCGGATTCTCGATCAGTTCCGGGATCAGGACGTGGGGCGGGACGAACGCGAACCCCAGCGCCACCGCCAGGCCCACGACGACGAGCCCCGCACCCGTCCACATCCGCACCGGGCGGCGCCCCCTCGCACGGTCCACGACGACCTCCGTCCTCCGTCTCCAGCCGACACCGAGAACGGTAAGAGGGCAGGTCAGGGCATGCGTACACCCGGCGGTGCCGGTTCACGTACACCCTGGGGTGTACGGAGACCGGCCCGCACACAGCCACCGTCGAGCACATGGTGTGATCGATCGCATACACTGGGCGACAAGCGCGGATCCCGCGCGTTCCCCCGACCATCTGAAAGGTGCACCCCCGCATGCGCACGATCACCCTGCTGCTGACCTGCGGCGCCCTGGTCGCCGCCGCCCCGGCGGCCGCCGCCGCGCCCGCGCCCGAGCCCGCCCCGTCGATCGAGTACGGCGCGCCGGACGGCACGGGCAACGGCGGCCTCATCGACTTCGACGACGAGGTCGTCGACGCGTCCGACCTCGGGAAGATCACACTCGTCGTGCGGTGAGCGGCCCCTGACACGCCCGTACAACCCGGGGTTGTCGCCCGCCCGCGCGGCGGTTGTTGGCGCGGCGGCGCGCGTCCCTGCTTGGATCTCGCGGTCGGCGGCGGGCGAGCGGAGGACTGCGGGGCATGGGCGGGGAACGCCGGTTCGGCCCTTTCTGGACGGCCTACGCGGCGAGCACCTTCGGGACGATGCTCGCGTTCGACGCGTTCGCCCTGATCGCGATCCTGGTGCTGGACGCGGGACCGGCCGCGGTGTCGTTCCTCGCGGCGGCCGGGACGGCGGCGGGCGCGGCGCTCGCGGTGCCGCTCGGCCCGTGGGCCGAGCACCGCCGCAAGCGCCCGGTGATGATCGCGATGGACCTGCTGCGGGCCGCGGCGCTGCTCAGCGTGCCCGCCGCGCACGCCCTCGGCCGGTTGACGTTCGTCCAGCTCGTGGCCGTGGCGGTCGTCATGGCGGCGGCCGACATCGCGTTCCGGGCGGCGAGCGGCGCCTACCTGAAGCAGCTCGTGCCGCCGGACCGGCTGCTCGCCGCGAACGGGCGGCTGGAGGCGACGACCTGGACCGCGACGGCGCTCGGGCCGCCGCTCGGCACCGCCGCGATCGGGCTGTTCGGCCCGGTCGCGACGGTGCTCGCGAACGCGGCGGGCCTGCTGGTGTCGGCCGCGTCGCTCCGCGCGGTCCGCGGGCGCGAACCGCGGCCCGTCCGGACGGGCGCGCGGGGCGAGGGCGCCCTGCTGGAGGGCTGGCGGCACATCCTGGCCGACCCGGCGCTGCGGGCGCTGTTCCTCAACACGGTCCTGGTCAACGGGCTGATCATGGCGGCGGGGCCGCTGCTGGCCGTCCTCATGCTCGACGGGCTCGGGTTCGCGCCGTGGCAGTACGGCCTCGTCTTCGCGCTGCCCTGCGCGGGCGGGCTGGTCGGGTCGCGGCTGGCCCGCCGGCTCGTCCCCCGGTTCGGGCCGCACCGGGTGCTGCTGGTCGCCGGGACGCTCCGCGCCTGCTGGCTGCCGGGGCTCGCGTTCGTCCGTCCGGGGGCGGCGGGGCTGCTGCTCGTGATGGCCGTCGAGCTCGGGATGATCACCTGCATCGGGGTGTTCAACCCCGTGTTCGCCACCCGCAGGCTCGAGCTGACGGCGCCGGACCGGCTCGTCCGGACGCTGGCGGCGTGGACGGTCACGAGCCGCCTGGCGACCGCCGCCCTGACCGCGCTCTGGGGACTGCTGGCGGCCGCGACCGGGCCCCGCGCCGCGATCGCCGCCGCGGGCGCCGCCGCCCTCGCGACGCCGCTCCTGCTCCCGCGCCGCGCGCGGGTCACGGTCGCCGCAGCGCCCCCGCGATGACCGTGGTGACGACCGCCCGGACGGCGTCCGCGTCCGGCGGCGCGGCCGTCCGGTCGGCGAACAGCAGGTGCCCGGCGCCGATCAGCGCGGGGGCGAGCGCGTCGAGGTCGGCGTCCGCCGCGACGCGGCCGCGGTCGCGCTCGGCGGCGAGGTAGGACGCGACCATCGCCGCGGCCTCCGTCAGGAGCGGCACCCCCGCCGGACGGTCGCGGCGCAGGCGCGCGCGCAGTTCGTCGCGGGAGGTGACGAGGCCGACGATCGCGACGGCGACCGTCCCGAACAGCTCGGTGAGCGCGGCGGTGAGGTTGCCGGCGACGGTCCCGGTCCCGGCGGCGGCGCGCAGCGCGGCGCCCTGCGCGTCGAGCCCGGCGACGCGGTCGCGGACGAGCTCGGCGAGGAAGGCGTCGAAGTCGGCGAAGTGCCGGTGCAGGACGCCCTTGGCGCAGCCGGCCTCCGTGGTGACCGCGCGGCTGGTCAGCCCGCTCGGCCCGTCCCGCAGCAGGACCCGCTCGGCGGCCCCGAACAACTGCCGCCGCACGTCCCGGATGGCCACCCCTGTCGGCACCGTCCACGCCCCTTTCCCCGCCCGGCCTCCCATTCTGGACGAGTGGGCAAGCGCCCACTAGAGTGGGCATATGCCCACTCCTGAGCCCCACCGCGTCCGCGCCATGGCCGAGTCGTTCGGCGAGGACGCCGAACGCTACGACCGGACGCGCCCCCGCTACCCCGACTCCCTGATCGCCGCGATCACCGCCGCCTCCCCGGGCCCGGACGTCCTCGACGTCGGCTGCGGCACCGGCATCGAGGCCCGCCAGTTCGCCGCGTCCGGCTGCCGGCTCCTCGGCGTCGAGCCGGACGCGCGCATGGCCGCGTTCGCCCGCGCACGGGGCCTCGACGTCGAGGTCGCGACGTTCGAGGACTGGGACCCCGCCGGCCGCACGTTCGACGCCGTCGTCGCCGGGACGGCCTGGCACTGGGTGGACCCCCGCGCCGGCGCGGCCAAAGCGGCGCGGGTGCTGCGCCCCGGCGGCCGCCTCGCGGCGTTCTGGAACGTGTTCGCGCTGCCGCCCGAGGTCGCCGCGGCGACCGCCGACGCCTGCCTCCGCGTCATGCCCGACTCACCGATCGACTTCCGCGCCGTCGCGAGGGGCGGCGTCGACGGGTACCGGCCGATCCTGGAGAAGACCGCCGACGGCATCCGCGCGACGACCGGCTTCGGCGCCGTCGAGCAGTGGGTCCACGACTGGGAGCGCCCGTACACCCGCGACGAGTGGCTCGACCAGATGCCCACCCAGGGCGCGTTCACCCGCCTCCCCCCGGACGCCCTCGCCCAGGTGCTCGACGGCGTCGGCGCGGCCATCGACGCACTCGGCGGCGCCTTCACCA